>CALLYQ010000117.1 GCA_937858875.1 uncultured Lautropia sp.
GGCGATGTCCTACTACGCCGATCTCGATGTATCGGTAATCGACGAACTGCCGCCCGGGCGCACGCCGGTCGTCACGCGGCTCGTCTCGGAGGCGCGCCGCGACGAAGTGATCGAACGGCTGCGCGCCGCGGCGAGCGCCGGCCGGCAGGTCTACTGGGTCTGCCCGCTGATCGAGGAGAGCGAGGCGCTGGACCTGCAGACGGCGATCGAGACCTTCGAGACGCTGCGCGCCGAGCTCGCACCGATCCGCGTCGGACTCGTGCACGGCAGGCTGCCGGCCGCCGACAAGCAGGCGACGATGGACGCCTTCGTGCGCGGCGAACTGCAGGTGCTGGTTGCAACGACCGTCATCGAGGTCGGCGTCGACGTGCCGAACGCCTCGCTGATGATCATCGAGCACGCCGAGCGCTTCGGGCTCGCGCAACTGCACCAGCTGCGCGGGCGGGTCGGGCGCGGCAGCGCCGACAGCTATTGCGTGCTGATGTACCGCGGGCCCTTGTCGGAAACCGCGCGCGAGCGGCTGAAGACGATGTACGAGACGACCGACGGCTTCGAGATCGCGCATCGCGACCTGCTGCAGCGTGGCCCCGGCGAACTGCTCGGCGCGCGGCAGTCCGGGCAGATGCTGCTGCGCTTCGCCGACCTCGAGCGCGATTCCGATCTGGTCGTCGCCGCGCGCGAGACGGCCGACGCGATGCTCGCCTCGGATCCCGGCGCCGTCGATGCGCACCTGGAGCGCTGGCTCGGCGGCCGCGAGGAGTTCCTGAAGGCCTGAAGCCGAAAGCTCGCCGCCTGCGCGCCTGCGCGGGCCGGGCGAGTGACAGCACGCCGAGTGCGGCTGCACGGCGCTGCCGCCGGGTGGGGCCGTACCATCTCTTCAGCGAATCGTGTTTCGTCGATGGCCGAAACCTTCCCGATGGAGGAGAGCGGCATGTTCAAGAGACTGGCTGTCGTCGGGTCGGCGATCGGGCTGTTCGGTTGGGCTCCGGCGTTCGGTGCCTGCACCACGACGATCGGCAGCGTGATGTCGCTGACCGGATCGCTCGGCGTACTCGGCCAGAGGATCGCCCAGGGAGCCCAGCTCGCGATCGACGACCTGAACGCCGCGGGTGGTGCCAACGGCTGCAAGCTCGAACTGGCCCTGGTCGACGACCACACCAGTATCCCGGTGGGCGTCGACGCGGCCAGGCGGCTGGTCGACGTGCAGCGCGTGCCGGCGATCGTCGGTGCACTTTCGAGCGGTGTCAGCGCCGCGATCCTGGCTTCGGTCACCGCGTCGGGCAAGGTCGTGCAGGTCTCGCCGGCGTCGACGTCGCCGAATTTCACGCAGTTGGCCCGCGACGGCAAGACAGGCGGCTTCTGGTTCCGCACGACACCGTCGGACGCGCTGCAGGGCGTCGCGATGGCCAAGGTGGCGATCGATGCGAGGCTGAAGCGGGTTGCGGTTCTTTATCTGAACGACGACTACGGCGAAGGCCTGAGCAGGGAGTTCGCCGAAGCCTTCCGCCGGTTGGGCGGCAGCATCACGCAGAACGTCGTCTACGACCCGGTGCAGCCGGCCTATCGCTCCGAAGTCGAGCAGGCGCTGAACCCGACGCCCGATGCGCTGTTCCTGGTCGGCTATCCCGGCGACGGCACGACGATCGCGCGTTCGTGGATCGCGGCGGGCGGCCCCGCCGTGTTCCTGCTGCCCGACGGCCTGCAATCGCAGAACTTCGTCGACGACGTGGGCCCCGAGCATCTGAAGACCGTGCACGGCACTGCGGCCGGCACCGTCGAGACGCCGTCGCTGCAGTCGTTCCAGAAGGGCTTCCAGGCCCGGTTCGGCGCCTTGCCCACGCAGCCCTACATCACGAACGCCTACGACGCGACGGTGCTCGTCGGGCTCGCGATGCAGCAGGCGCGCAGCAGCGAGTCGGCCGCGATTCGAGACGCGATCCGCAAGGTCACCGACCCGCAAGGCGAGAAGGTCCACGCCGGCAGCGACGAACTGAAGCGGGCTGCCGCGCTGCTGGCCGACGGCAAGGCGATCCAGTATGTCGGCGCGTCGGGCCCGCTGCAATTCGACGAGCAGGGCGACATCGTCGCGCCGATGGTCGTCTGGACGCTGAAGGACGGCAAGGTCGCGCGCACCGGCATGATCGGCGTCGAACAGATCGAGGAACTGCGCGGCGAATCGAAGTAGCGCTGCCGACTTCCGGACCTCAGCGAACCTGCTGGACTTCGGCCTGGAATACGTAGCCGGCCCCGCGCTCGGTCCTGATGTAGCTCGGACGCGCCGGATCGGGCTCGATCTTGCGTCGCAGCCGCAGGATCTGCACATCGATCGAGCGGTCGTAGACCTCGGCGTTGTGCAGCCGGGAAAGCTCGAGCAGCCGGTCGCGGCTCAGGATGCGCTGCGGCGCGGACAGGAAAGCCGTCAGCAGGCTGAACTCGCCGTTCGTCAACTCGACGTTGCGACCGTCGGCCGACCGCAGCTTGCGCAGCCCGACGTTGAGCTCCCACTCGCCGAAGCGCCAGGCGCGGACTTCGGCGATGCGGTCTGCGACCGTGGCCTGCACGCGCGAGCGGCGCAACAGCGCGCGGATCCTTGCCAGCAGTTCGCGTGGGCTGAACGGCTTGGTCAGGTAGTCGTCAGCGCCCAGCTCCAGCCCCATCACGCGATCGGCCTCTTCGGCGACGCCGGTCAGCAGCAGGAGCGGCACCGAAGTCGTTTCGCGCAGCCCGTGCATGATCTGCATGCCGTCTTCGCCGGGCAACCGCAGGTCGAGCAGGATCAGGTCGGCGGCATCTTGCGCCAGCGCGTCCGCCAGCGCTCTGCCGCTGGCCACCGCCGTGACGCGCATGTCGTTCTCGCCCAGGTAGTCGGTCAGCAGTGCGCGGATCGACGGGTCGTCGTCGAGCGCGAGTACGTGCGGCCGGAAGGTTGCAGCTGCTTCCATGGCATCTGCCGGGGTTGTCGTTCTAAACCTTCGATACTGGCATAGCGCAGGGGCTTGCGCATGTCATCGATAGTGGAGATTGTTTCAATCGTAATCCAGTGCGCGGCGTCCGCAATTCCGCCGCAAGGCGGCGCGGGCCCAATGGCCACAGGCTGGCAAACGGAAAGGCTGAATGAACCCTGGGACGAGCGTACGGCGACGAGTGCTGATCGTCGAGGCTGACCGAGCGACTTTCGAACTGTTCGAGGAATGGCTCGAAGCCGAAGGCATCCAGGCGATCGACGCGCATCGCGACGCGCTCGAGCATGGCGCAGGCCCTCGGGCGGTATGCGACGTGGCGCTCGTCGATGTGCGCTTTCCGCGCGAACAGGGGGTCGAGCTGCTGCGCGCA
>CALLYQ010000118.1 GCA_937858875.1 uncultured Lautropia sp.
CGCCCGGTGTCGTGTCACCATGCTCAGCTTCCGAAGATGACGTTGCGCAGCGGCACGGCCAGGCGCAGCGTCCGGTAGGTGTAGCAGTTCCAGTCGGTCCCGACCCGCGACAGGTCGACCACCGTGCCGCCTGGCCACAGCTCGAGCGAATCCGACGTCGTCGCGTCGCAGTCGCCGCCGATCACCGAGGGCTTCACGCGCTGCGGGTTGCGTGCGACCACTGCGACGAGCACGGCGCGCACGGCATTGAGCTGCGCGAGGCTCGGGTCGTCCCAGGGAGCGACCGGCGGCACCCACTGCTCGATCGTCCGGTCGATGCCGTCGGTCGTTCCGTAGGCGGCTTTCAGGTAGACGATGTCTTCGGCGATCACGTCGACGGCGCCGGTCAGGTTGTCGACCTCCTCGAGCCGGCCGTCGGTCACCCGGTAGGTGAGCCAGTTCCAGTTGCCGACGCGCTGCACCAGCGAGCCGGTCGGATACGACGGCATCGTCGTGAACGTCGTCGTCCGGTCTGCCGGGTTCCAGTCGTTCGGCCCCTCGTGCAGCAGGCGCGAGCCGGCGGGGCTGGCGGACAGCGTGGTGCTGCTGATCTGCATCAGCGTGCACGGCGTGCTCGCGCCGGGCGCTCCGACCAGGATCAGGTCGTTGACCTGGAAGCCGATCTCGTTGGGCACCAGGATCGACGTATCGTCGGCGTCCATCGGCCGGATGCTCTGGGCCGGCATCGCGGCCTGCAGCGAATCGGCGAAGGTGACGGTCAGCGTGTCCGAGTCGTCGCCGCCGTCGCCGATCAGCACCGGTGCGGCAGCGGCCGAGTTCGCGCGCGCGGCGCCGTTGCGAAAGATGTTCAGCGAGCGGCAGGACAGCCGGCCGTCGAGGCTGATCGCCATGCCGGCCTGCTTGGTCGAGCGCTGCATCGCGAGCAAGCCGGCCATCGCGTTCTCGAAGGCCGCGTTGCCGCCGATCATCTGGCGCCGGTTCGTCTCGAAGAACGCGCCGCTGCCGTAGACGGCCAGCAGGACGACCATGCTGACGAACAGGCCGACCATCAGCGAAATCAGCGTGAACCCGCGCTCGCGCATCATGGCTGGACCACCGTCTCGACGGTCAGGTTGTTCATGGTGTCTTCGTGCTCGCGCTGCCATTGCATGACGAGCCGGAAGCGGCGCGTTGCCGCGTCGTAAGTCGCGTCGGGCAGATTGCTGGCGGCGCCCGGCAGTTCGGCGAGCACGAGGTCCTGCCAGTCGTTCACCATCGCGCTCGCCACCGCGCTGCCGCAGGGGCCGATGTTGCCGACCGTGTAGCAGCGGACGTTGCCGGGGTCTGCCATCGCGAGGCCGATCAGCTGCTCGGCGTAGAACGAGGCCTGCGCGCGAATCTGTCCGTTCGCGTTGTAGCGCATCATGTTCGCCTGCAGGTTGATCATGCCGAGCACGGCGAAGCCGAAGATGACGATCGCGATCAGCCCTTCGATCAGCGTCGCGCCGCCCTGGCGGATCCGGTCACGGCCTTTCGGTCGGCCTCGCAGCGTCGGTGGGGTACGTGTCCGCTTCATCGGCGCTCCGTCACGGGCAGGCGCGCGGGTCCGCGCTGTCGACCGCCGGGTCGCACAGTTGCGAGGTGCCGCGTGCATTCAGGCGCACCCGCAGGCAGCGCACGTCGCCGCCCATGGCCTCGCAGCTTCGTCCCGAGTATCCGAAGTTGGCTTCGAAGGTGCCGGTGCTCGCGCGGCCCGTGCCGTTGAACGACACGCCGGTCGCGCTCGCCACGCCGGTGTAGTTCGCGTCGCCCGAGCCCGGGGCCACCCGATGCAGCACGAGGTCGGAGCCGCCGGCGGGGTCGGGCATCGTGATCGACCAGCCGACACCGTCGGCGACGAAATCGACGCGCGCATTGCGTTGGATTGCCTCGAGCCGCGCCAGGCTCAGCCCCTCGCTGTAGCGCTCGGCGCGAGACCGCACGCCGTTGTCGCGC
Organism: uncultured Lautropia sp.; assembly: GCA_937858875.1. Lineage (GTDB taxonomy): Bacteria > Pseudomonadota > Gammaproteobacteria > Burkholderiales > Burkholderiaceae_E > Zeimonas. The sequence continues at coordinate 1,975 of CALLYQ010000118.1, forward strand.
AGCACGTCGGACAGCGAAGGCAGGCCCAGCGCCGTCACGATGCCGATCACGCTGATGACGATCGCCAGCTCGAGGATTGTGAATCCGCGCGCTTCGCGAACCAGCCGGCGTGCGTTCGACGAGCGGATGCTCAGCACTCGTCGCCTCGCTGCAGCCAGCAGGCCTTGGAGACGGCCGTGCCCTTGAAGCTGGTCGTGGTGCGATTGCCGCCGCCGTCGATGCCGTAGGCGAAGCCGCTCATTGCACCGCTGCCGGTCGCGCTGGCCGTGAAGCTTTGAGCAGTGGCGCCGAGCGTGCAGCCGATCGTGAAATGGTCGACGGTCGGCGCGGCGACTGCGCAGCTGCCGCTGCCATAGTTGCCGTTGTTGTTGTACGCGATCTCCATGCGCGTGCGGTACTCGGCAAGCGTATTGAACGCTTCGGCGGTGCGGCTGCGCCGTACGTAGTCGGCATACGAGGGCAGGGCGACCGAAGCCAGGATCGCCACGATGGCAACGGCGATCATCAGTTCGATCAGGGTGAATCCACGCGCTGTCACAAGAGATCTCCGATCCGCGCTGAGGGCACTTTCTCAGTCGGATCGAAGTGTGCGGGCGGTGGGCGGCCGCCGCCGAGCCGGGTCTGACGGATGGGCTCCGGGACCGCCCTAACGGCGTGCTCGGACAAGGCGCCGTGCAGATGTCACGGCGCCAGCGTGAACTATTTCACGCGCGAAGCTCAGGCGCTGTGCTGCCAGTCGAGCAGTTGCCAGCGCACGCGGTTCTCGTCGACCTCGACCGGCCGGCGGCCCGGCCAGCGATACTGGCCGGTCCAGTCGCGCTGCACCCAACGGCCCACTTCAGGGACATACCAGACGACGTCGATCCGCCACGGCATCAGGCGCCAGATGTCCCAGTGCTCGAAGTTGATGTAGCGCTCGACACGAAGTGCGTCGAAGCTTCCGGCCGGCACGACGACGCGCTCCCAGCCGGTGGCGCGCAGCCGCTGCCGCCAGTGGAAGCGGGCGCTGGAGTTCGCCACCTGGTAATGCGTCGCGTCGCTGCGCTGGGCGCCCGGCACCAGCGTGTCGGGCAGGTAGGGCATCGGCGATTCGAAGATCTGCGGCGTGTCGTACGACGGGTCGACGACGACGCTCCAGGGCCGCGCCCATTGCTCTTCGCCGATCGCGCCGCCGTTCCGCTCGCTCAGCGCGACGATCAGCGGCGCCCGTCCGCCACCCCCCTGACGCACGACTTCGGCGCGCAGTTCGCCGACCGCAGTGCCGCGGTACAGGTCGATCGTCGCGTAGCGCCAGTGCTGGCCGACGCGAACCTGCGGCAAGGGCGGCGGCACGGGCGGCGGTGCCAGTTGCGGCACCGGCGTCGCGCATGCCGCCGGCAGCGCGGCGCCGGCGATCAGCAATCGCCGCCGAAACGTGTCCGGCGCTTTACCTGTGTCCGGCACGGCGATTTTCCTCAACCGACCTCGCGGCCCTCGTTCAGCCTGATCCAGCCCTTGATCATCCGGTAGGCGAACCAGATCATCGCGAGCACGTAGAACGGCACGACGAACAGCGTCAGCGCCGTCGGAATCATCAGCAGCACGAGCCAGAGCAGGAACCACCAGAACGAGCGGTTCTGCCAGCCGAAATGACTGTAATAGACGGTGCCGACCGCGTCCTCGCGCTTGACCCAGACGACGATCAGCGCGATGACGAATCCGATGATCGAAATGAGTCCGAACAGGTGCATCGCATAGCCGAGCATCGCGTACTTGCGCAGCGACTGCTGCTCGGCGCTGTATACGGTGACCGGATCGTTCATCGGCAAGACTCCAGCAATGAGAGAAGGCTTTCGCCCCTGCAAGGCCGGCACCCGTCGACGACGTCCCAGCGGCAGGCGATTTCAGAATTCCAATGTACCGTGGAATGGCGCCGCTGGCCGCGGCGTTTTCAGTTCCTTGCCCCGCACCGGGAGAGCGAGCCCGGCCCGCTTCAGATCCCGGAGATGAAGGTCCGCACGCCCGACGCGATGAACTGCACGCCGATGCAGATCAACAGAAATCCCATCAGGCGTGTCATCACCTCGATGCCGTTCGGACCCAGCCGGTACGAGATCATCCGCCCGCTGCGCAGCACGAGCCAGGTCAGCAGGCAGGTCAGCGCGATCGCGGTCACCGTCGCGGCCCAGGCCTGCAGGCTCGCCGACATCGTCGACAGCTCGCTGATTTCGGTCGACAGGCCGATGGCCACGGCGATCGAGCCGGGACCGCTGATGCCCGGCAGCGCGAGCGGAAAGAAGGCCGGGTTGCGGGGCGCCAGCTCGTCGGTATCGAGCCGGCGCGGGCGATCCTGTCCCGGCCTGTCCTGGCCGAACAGCATGCCGTGGCCGAGCCGCGCAACGACGAGGCCGCCGGCGATGCGCAGCGCGCCGTAGGAGATCCCGAAGGTGCTCAGGATCAGCCCGCCGGCGAACAGGCTGATCGTCAGGATCGCGAACGCATAGGCGCTGGCCTGGCGGGCCAGCGCCTCGGTGTCGCGGTCATCCAGGTGCGTGCTCAGCGCATTGAACAGCGGGATCGCCGACAGCGGGTTGATGATCGTGATGAGGCTGATGAACGAGCCGAGGAAAAAGCTCGTGAACACGCCCGAGGACAGCCACAGCAATCAGTCCACCGCCTTGACCATGTCCTCGACGACCTTCTTGGCGTCGCCGAAGACCATCATCGTCTTTTCCATGTAGAACAGCTCGTTGTCGAGCCCGGCGTAGCCGGAAGCCATCGAGCGCTTGTTCACGATGACCTGGCGCGCCTTGTAGGCCTCGAGGATCGGCATGCCGGCGATCGACGACTTCGGGTCCTTGGCCGCCGGGTTGACGACGTCGTTGGCGCCCAGCACGAGCACGACGTCGGTATCGCCGAACTCGCTGTTGATGTCTTCCATCTCGAAGACCTGGTCGTAGGGCACCTCGGCCTCGGCCAGCAGCACGTTCATGTGCCCCGGCATCCGGCCGGCCACCGGATGGATCGCGTATTTGACCGTGATCCCGCGCTCGGTGAGCTTGTCGGTCAGTTCCTTCAGCGGATGCTGGGCGCGAGCGACCGCGAGTCCGTAACCCGGAACGATCGTCACGGTGTCGGCGTTCGACAGCAGGAACGCGGCGTCGTCGGCCGAACCCGACTTGACCGGCCGCTGCTCGCCGCTGCCGCCGCTGGCCGCCGCCGCCTCGCCGCCGAAGCCGCCGAGGATCACGTTGAAGAACGACCGGTTCATCGCCTTGCACATGATGTACGACAGGATCGCGCCGGAAGAACCGACCAGCGAACCGGCAATGATCAGCATGCTGTTGTTCAGCGAGAAGCCGATGCCGGCGGCCGCCCAGCCCGAATAGCTGTTC
>CALLYQ010000119.1 GCA_937858875.1 uncultured Lautropia sp.
TTATCGCCCTCAACTACGGCGCGTCGTTCGTCACCGCGCGCAGCCACCGCGCGAGGGCCTCGGCGCCGTCGGGGTTGTGCAGCAGACGCTCGAGCCGCTCGAAGCCGTTTTCGGCCAGCCGTTCCTCGCTGCCGGGGCGGCGCAGCCAGTTCATGTAGCGGCTGGCCTGCTGCTGGGCAGCATCGCCGGCCAGCGCCCGCGCGAACGGCACCGGATGCGGCGCGTTGAGGATCACCAGCCGCTCGATCATCTCCGGATGCGCGATCGCGAAGGCCCAGGCGATCGCGCCGCCCCAGTCGTGACCGACGAGGATGCAGCGCTCGTGGCCGAGCGCGCGGATCAGGCCGACCAGGTCGGCGACGAGCAGCGGCGCCCGATAGGCGCGCACCTCGGCCGGCTTGTCCGAGCGGTTGTAGCCACGCTGGTCGGGCGCGACGACGTGATGCTCGTCGGCAAAGGCCGGCATCAGCTCGCGCCAGGCGCCCCAGTACTCGGGAAATCCGTGCAGCAGCAACAGCAGCGGCTTCGACGGATCGCCGCAGCTCGCATAGTGCAGCCTCACGCCGGGCTGCACTTCGGCGAACTGTCCGTCGCGGATCACGAGGGCTTGACCGCCACGTCTTTCTTGAACGTGAACGGATCGCTGGGGTTGCGCTGGGCGACGACGTCCTGCATGCGCAACTCGACCGAAGCGAGGATCTTCGGATGCGTGACGACGTAGAAGCGGTTCTCGCGGATCGCGTCGAAGGTCATCTTCGCCACGTCTTCGGCGCTGATCTTGCCCGAGGACGTGGCCTTCTCGGTCGCCTTCTGCGACGCGATCATCGACGCCGTAGGTTCGCCTTCGGAGGCAAGCTCGGCCGGCCGGTTGCGCTCCGACGCATGAATGCCGGTCGGCACGAAAGCCGGGCACAGCAACGTGACGCCGATGTTCGCGTTGCTCAACCGCAGGTCGTTGTACAGCGTCTCGGTCAGCGTGACGACGCCGTGCTTGCTGACGTTGTAGACGCCCATCAGCTGCGTCGACAGCAGGCCGGCCACCGACGCGGTATTCACCACGTGGCATTCGTCGCCCTGCTCGAGCATCATCGGCACGAAGCAGCGCACGCCGTGGATCACGCCCCAGAGGTTCACGCCGAGCGTCCACTGCCAGTCTTTCTCGGTGCTTTCCCAGACCAGCCCGCCGGCTGCGACGCCGGCGTTGTTGAACAGCAGGTGCACCTTGCCGAAGGCTTCCTTCGTGCGCTGCGCAAGCCGCTCGACCTCATCGCCCTTCGAGACGTCGACCTGTTCGCCGATCACCTCGACGCCGCGCTCGCGCAGCTCGTCGACGACGGCGGCCAGCGCATCGGCCTGGACGTCGGCCAGTACCAGGCGCATGCCCAGCGAGGCGCCGATGCGCGCGAATTCGCGACCGAAGCCGCTGCCGGCTCCGGTGATGACCGCGACCTTTCCTGCGAAGTCCTTCATGTCGTTTTCCTGTGCCTTCTGAATCGGATCGGGAATCCGATGATCGCGGGCGCCGCCCGTCTACGGAGCCGTCGATCTATTGATCGTATCCCGGGTTCGTCCGGGCCAGCTTGCGCAGCAGCGCCGGCCAGACCAGCGCGCCGCCCGAACCGCCGGCGACCGCTTCCTGCACCTGCACCGCCTTGCGCACGCCGGCCATCACCTCGCCGCCTATCGGCAGCAGCGCCGCCCCGCCCGACTGCGCGAGCACCTGGATCTGGCAGGCGCGCTCGAGCGTGAACATCGCGAGGAAGGCATCGGCGACGGTGTGGCCGACCGTCAGCAGCCCGTGGTTGCGCAGGATCATGCAGGTGCTGGTGCCGAGGTCTTGCTGCAGCCGTACCTTCTCGTCGTCGCGCACGGCGATGCCTTCGTAGTCGTGATACGACAGCGACATCATTGCGACGCTCGCCTGCTGCGAGATCGGCAGCAGGCCGTCTTTCTGCGCAGCCACGGCCACACCGGCCGCCGTGTGCGTATGCAGCACGCAGACGACGTCTTCGCGCGCCGCATGGATCGCGCTGTGGATGACGAAACCGGCCGGATTGACCGGATAGTCGGTCGCGTGCAGCGGCCGGCAGGCCATGTCGACCTTGACCAGCGACGAGGCCGTGATCTCCTCGAACATCATCCCGTAGGGATTGATCAGGAAGTGATGCTCGGGCCCGGGGATGCGCGCCGAGACGTGCGTGAAGACGAGATCGTCCCAGCCGTGCATCGCGACCGCTCGGTAGCAGGCGGCGAGGTCGACGCGCAAGCGCCATTCTTCGGCCGACACCTGTTCGCGCATCGATTTCTGCGGGGCGTTCATTCGTCGTCTCCTTTCGAGTCGCGGCAGCGACTCAGATCAGTTTGACCAATTGCTTGCCGAAGTTGCGGCCCTTCAGCAGCCCCATGAAGGCCTCGGGCGCCGACTCGAGCCCTTGCGAAACCGTCTCGCGGTACCTGAGCTGGCCGCTGCCGACGAGCTCGGCCAGTTCGGCGCGGGCTTCCGGCCACGCGTCCATGTGCTCGGACACGATGAAGCCCTGGATCTTCAGCCGGTTGACCAGCACCGAGCGGAACTGCTCGACCGGCAGCGGCTGGCCGTCGTAGCCGGCGATCAGCCCGCAGACGGCGATCCGGCCGAAGGCGTTCATCCGGCGCAGCACCGCGTCGAGGACCGGGCCGCCGACATTCTCGAAGTAGCCGTCGATGCCATCGGGTGTGGCTGCTTTCAGGTCTTCGTAGAGCCGCCCGGCCTTGTAGTCGACGCAGGCGTCGAAGCCGAACTCCTCGGTCACCGCACGGCATTTCTCCGGCCCGCCGGCCACGCCGACGACCCGGCAGCCCTTGCGCCTGGCGAGCTGGCCGACGACCGAACCGACGGCGCCGCTGGCAGCCGAGACCACGACGGTCTCGCCTTCCTTCGGCTCGATGATCCGGTTCAGTCCGTACCAGCCGGTGATGCCGGGCATGCCGACGCAACCCAGGTAGGCCTGCATCGGTACGCGGCTGGTGTCGAGCTTCATCATCGCCGTGCCGTCGGACTTGCCGTAGAGCTGCCAGCCGAACATCGCGAGGACCTTGTCGCCGACGGCGAACTTCGGGTGCCGGCTTTCGACGATCTCGCCGACCGTGCCGCCGATCATCACTTCGTTCAGCGGCTGCGAGGCGGCATAGGATTTCGAGTCGTCCATGCGCCCGCGCATGTACGGATCGAGCGACAGGTAGTGGTTGCGCACCAGCACCTCGCCGTCGGCGATCGACGGCACCGGCGTCTCGACGAGCCGGAAGTCGTCGGGGCTGACCTCGCCCTTCGGGCGGCTGGCCAACAGGAACTGCCTGTTCGTTTCGCTCATGACTGCGTTTTCCTCTTCACGTACTTGAATGTGCCCGAGGCGCGCGAGACCAGTCGCCCGCCGCCATCGAGGAGGTCGGCCTCGCAGAACGCCATCGACGAGGTCCGGTGGATGACGCGCCCGACGGCGCGCAGCCGGTCGTGCGCCGGCAACATGAAGCTGGTCTTCATCTCGATCGTGATCAGCGTGCTCGCTTCGTCGGCGCGCACCATCGAACGCGCGGCACGGGCCATCGCGACGTCGAGCATCGTCATGACGACGCCGCCATGCGCCATCGCAAGCGAATTCTGGTGGTGCGGCTGCTGGTCGAGCTCGAGCACCGCGTGGCCTTCGGACACTTCGAGCGCTCGCACGGCGAGCAGCTTCAGGAACGGGATTTCGTCGAGGTTCAGGTGGTCTTCATTGGCCATCGTGGTGCTCATACTGCGGTGTAGCCGCCGTCGACGGCCAGGATCTGTCCGGTGATGTGCTTGCCGGCGTCGGAGCAGAACAGCACGGCGGCGCCCTTCAGGTCTTCGTCGTCGCCGAGCCGGTGCAGCGGCGTGGCCGACTTGATCTGTTCGCCGATCTTGTCGAGCGTGCCACGCGTCATCTTCGACGGGAAGTAGCCGGGCGCCAGCGCATTGACGGTGATTCCGTGTTCGCCCCACTCGCCGGCCAGCGCTCGCGTGAAATTGACGACGCCGCCCTTGGTCGTGTTGTAGGCGATCGTCCGGTTGTCCTGGTTCGGCATGTTGCCGCGCAGCCCGGCGATGGAGGCCACGTTGACCACGCGACCGTAGCGACGCGGAATCATCGACTCCCGGCCGATCGCCTGCGTCAGCAGGAACACGCCGGTCAGGTTCAGGTTGAGCAGCTTGAGCCAGGCCTCGAGCGGGTGGTCCTCGGCCGGTGCGCCCCAGGTCGCACCGGCGTTGTTGACCAGGATGTCGCAGTGCCCGAGCCGCGCCAGCGCCTCCGTCGCGAACGTGGCCACCGACTCGGGCTTGCCGAGGTCGGCCACGACCGCGTGCGCCGCAATCCCCTGCTTCGACAGATGCGCGATCGCCTCGTCGAGTTCGTCGGCCTTGCGCGCGGCGATGACCAGTTCGGCGCCCATCTCGCCGAGCCCTTCGGCGATCTGCAGGCCGAGCCCGCGCGAGCCCCCGGTGATGATTGCCTTGCGTCCGCTCAGGTCGAAGGCCTTCTTGACTGACATGGAGTTTTTCCTGTGTTCGGATCGGGCGGTCAGAACCAGGCGTCGCGCATCTCGAGCGTGCTCGTGTCCAGCGAGTCGAGCAGGTCGAGCATCGGCGCCACGCGCGGCAGCTCCCAGCGCAGGAACCAGCGCGCGGCCTGCAGCTTGCCCAGGTAGAAGTCGCGGTCGGCCTCGGGCAATCCGTTGCGCCCCAGCGCGCTGCGCGCCGCCAGTGCCTGTTCGAGCCAGACCCACGAGACGACCCAGTGGCCGAAGGCTTCGAGGAAGACGCATGCATTGGCCAGCGTGACGTCGAGGTCGTTCGCGCCGTAAAGCTTCCGCACGGTGGCCGTGAT
>CALLYQ010000120.1 GCA_937858875.1 uncultured Lautropia sp.
ACGACCATTCGGCGGAGGACTGGCTGCCGCGCCTCGAGGGCGTCGACGTCGTCGTCAACGCCGTCGGCATCATCCGCGAGCGCGGCCGGCAGAGTTTCGACGCGCTGCACACGCAGGCGCCGATCGCCTTGTTCGCGGCCTGCGAACGGGCCGGCGTGCGCCGGATCGTCCAGCTGTCGGCACTGGGCGCCGATGCGCGGGCCGAGAGCCGGTTTCATCTGAGCAAGCGGCGCGCCGACGAATTCCTGCTCGGGCTTTCTGTTTCCGCTGCCGTCGCGCAGCCGTCGCTGGTCTACGGCCCCGGCGGCGGCAGTGCGACGCTGTTCGACACGCTGGCCAGCCTCCCGCTGACGCCCTTGCCTGCCGGCGGGCGGCAGGCGATCCAGCCGATCTTCATAGACGACCTGATCGATGCGCTGATGGCGCTGATCGAATCGCCGTCGGAGACTGGCCCGGCCAGGAACGGCCCGGCCGGCAAAGGCCCGGCCAGGCAAGGCCGCATCGCACTGGTCGGGCCCGAACCGGTCAGTCTGCGCGAGCTGCTTGCGCAACTGCGGCAATTGATGGGGCTCGGCGAACTCCGTGTGCTTGCGGTTCCGGCTCCACTCGTGACGATGTCGGCGGCGGTCGCCGGGCGCCTGCCGTTCGGCCTGCTCGACGCGGAGAGCTGGCGGATGCTGCAACGTGGCAACACCGCCTCGCCGCAGGCGACCACCGAATTGCTCGGGCATCCACCGCGTCCGATCAGCGATTTCCTGATGCGCGATCGTTCGGCGCCGGCGCGGCTGCAGGCGACGATGAACTGGCTCGTGCCGGTCTTGCGCCTGAGCATCGCTGCCGTATGGATCGTGACCGGGATCGTCTCGCTGGGCCTTCATCCGGTGGAGGACAGCCTCGCGCTGCTCGCGCGCACCGGCCTGCACGGAATCCCGGCATCGATCGCGCTGTATGGCGCCGCGGTGCTCGATCTGGCGTTGGGCATCGCGGTGCTGTGCTGGCGCAACCGATGGTTGTGGCGAACGCAGATCGCGCTGGTCCTCGTCTACACGGCGATCATCAGCTGGAAGCTGCCCGAGTTCTGGCTGCATCCGTACGCGCCCATCCTGAAGAACCTGCCGATGCTCGCGGTCCTGTGGCTGCTGCACGAATACGACCGGCGCCCATGGAATACCTGATCGTCAAGATGCTGCACATCCTGTCGTCGACCTTCCTGTTCGGAACCGGCGTCGGCACCGCCTTCTTCTTGCTGTTCACCAGCCTGAGCAAGAACGTGGCGGCGGTCGCAACGGTCTCCCGCCTCGTCGTGCGCGCCGACTGGCTGTTCACGGCCACAACCGTGGTCTTCCAGCCGCTCAGCGGGCTCTACCTGATGCACCTGGCAGGAATGCCGATGTCGTCGCGCTGGATCGTCTGGTCGTTTGCGCTGTACGCGCTTGCCATCGCCTGCTGGCTTCCGGTGGTCTGGCTGCAGATGCAACTGCGTGATGTCGCCGCTGCCGCGGCGCTCGAGCACCAGCCGCTGCCGCGCCGCTACTGGCGCCTGCTCGGCGCCTGGGTCGCGCTCGGTTTTCCGGCGCTGTTCGCGTTCCTCGCGATCTTCTACCTGATGGTGGCGCGGCCGCTGTGATCAGCTCTCCGACCTGCTGGTCGGGATCGATCGGGCAGGATTGCCGGCGACCGTGGCACCGGCAGCCACGTTTCTCGTGACGACGCTGCCGGCTCCGACCAGCGCGTCGTCGCCGATGTCGACGCCCGGAAGAATCAGTGCGCCGCTTCCGATCCAGACGTTGCTGCCGATCCGGACGGGGCGGCTGAATTCCAGTCCCGAAGCGCGTTCGCGCGGGTCCCGCGGATGGTCGGCGGTCAGGATCTGCACACCGGCGCCGATCTGAGTTCGAGCTCCGATCGTGACCTCGACGACGTCGAGAATCACGCAGTTGAAGTTCAGGAACACGCCGTCGCCGAGGTGGATGTTGTAGCCGTAGTCGCAATGAAACGGCGGTCGGATGACCGCGCCCTTCCCCGCACCGCCCAGTCGCTCGCTCAGCAAGGCGTGGCGCTGAGTCGCCGGCATCGCCAGCGTGGCGTTGTAGCGGGCGAGCCATTCATGGCATGCCGCCTGGTCGGCCTGGATCTCCGGGTCGCTGGCGTCGTACAGCTGCCCGGCCAGCATATTTTCCTTTTCGGTCTGCATGATGTGCGCGTTTCCTTTGTGCCTGTGCTCGCTGCCCTCTTATCTTCAACGGATCGAGCAGGTCTGGTTCCCGCGACTGAGTTGGGGCCGATTTCAGCCCCGCACCCGCAGCACCCCCGCGAAGAACGCCGTCAACTCCTCGCGCGCCGACAGAGGCAGAACATGCCCCACGTACTGGTCCGGCCGCACGATGACCATGCAACCCCCGGCGCGGTCGATGCCGCGCATCGCGAAGATGTTTTCGCCGCGCTTGTGGTCGACGCAGAAGATCTTTTCGTAGTCGCATAACCCGTAGCGGCCCACGCGCGGGCGCAGCAACGTCGGCATCGCGGCGTAGTCGAGCTCGTGCAGGTGCTGCTGGAACACGGCGCGGGTGTCGATCACGGCATCCACGTCTTCGCCCGGCGCGGTATGGCGACGCAGCGGCGAGGCCGCATCTTGTTCGAGCCACTCGCACAGCGCCGCGATCGTGCCGCCGGGGCGGCCCGAGTCGTCGGCCGGTGCGAAGAGGAAAAGGCGAAAGCGTGCATCGGCTTCGATGCAATGGCCCAGGTGCATGGGCTTCGCGTCGGCCACGCGAATCACGGGGGCCGAGTGGAAGCGCTTGCCGATGTCGAAGCCGTTGGCCAGCGCCTGGTGGGTGGCTGTGCCGGTCAGCGCACTGGGCTCGTACCGGATCGTCAGCCCGCAGGTGAAAGGCAGGTTGTTCACGAACTCGCGCGCTACGCGCGGCAGGCCGTCGGCGGCGTCGTCCTCGGCGCGCGCGCCGACCACGCGCGCCCACTTGTGGTCGAACTCCACCAGGCCTTTGGCGGCGGCTCGACGCTCGCCCGAGTAGCTGTGCAGCAGCGACGCGTCGGCGCGGCCGGTGAGCACCGAGATCAGCTTCCAGCCGAGGTTGAAGGTGTCCCCCATCGACACGTTCATGCCTTGCCCGGCCTTCGGACTGTGCGTGTGGCACGCGTCGCCGGCGAGCATCACGCGCGGCGCGCGGGTTGCCACCTCGCTCTCCGGCACGTCGTCGAACTTGTCGGTCAGGCGATGGCCGATCTCGTAGATCGACCACCAGACCACCTCCTTCACGTCGAGTTCGAACGGCCGGAAAATGCGCTGGGCCTTGGCGATGATGTGCTGAGCGTCCATGCCGCGGTCGGCGGCACGCTCGTGCTCGCCCAGGTTGTCGAGTTCGACGTACAGGCGCACCAGGTGCCCGCCTTCGCGCGCCAGCACCATCAGGATGCCCTCTTCCTGTGAGCGCACGAAGGACTTCATCCGCCAGTCGGGAAAGTCGGTCACGGCCAGCACGTCCATCACGCCCCAGGCCTGGTGCGCCGCATCGCCGTGCAGCTTGCCGCCGATGGCAGCGCGTACGTTGGAGCGCGCACCGTCGCAGCCGATCACGTAGTTGGCGCGCACCTGCGTGGTCTGGCCTTCGCGGCCCGGGGCCGTGTGCTCGAGCGTGACGGTGACGGGGTATTCGGTGGCGGCGGGATCGATCGTCAGGTCGGCCACCTTCAGCCCGTAGTCGGGCTCGAGCCGGGTCGGCGAGCGACGCATGATGTCGAGGAACATGTCATGCACGCGCGCCTGGTTGATCAGCACGTGCGGCATCTCGGAGATCCCGTCGGGAACGTCCTGCACCCGGGCGACACGGACCAGCGGCGCATTCGCGCCGGGAGCCCAGAAAGTCGTCTCGTTGATCCACACCGACTCGCGCATCACCTTTTCGCCGAAGCCGAAGGCCTGGAACATCTCCATCGAGCGCACGCTGATGCCGTCGGCCTGGCCCTTGACCATCGGCTCGAGTTTCGGCTCGACCAGCATCGTACGGATCTGCGGCACGCGGGCCAGCTGGGCGGCCAGGCACAGGCCTGCGGGCCCCGAGCCGGCGATCAGCACGTCCACCGCCTGCGGCAAGGGGTCGCCCGCGCGACGTTGACCGGGCGCTGCCGGCTGGACATCGGGATCACCGGGCTGAAAGCCGTTGACGTGGTATTGCATCGAAGCTCCTCGAAGCGACGCGTTGATCGATGTCTTTCGACGCACCATACTAAACATCGATCGGCAGGATCGTCCTCGCCGATTTCAATCAGAACGAATTGCCGCGGGCTTTTCGAGCCGAGCGACCCGGCCCGATCGGATCCGCGCCAGGGAGAGAGACATGAAGACATCGATGCTCGCGCTCGCCGCCGTCGCATGCCTGGCCGGGGGCTCGGCCCTGGCAGGCGAGACAGCGATCCGGATCGGCGTGCTCAATGATCAGTCCGGTACCTACGCCGACTTCGGCGGCGTGACTTCGGTCGACGCAGCCCGGATGGCTGTCGAAGACTTCGGCGGCACGGTGCTCGGCAAGAAGATCGAGATCCTTTCCGCCGACCACCAGAACAAGCCCGACGTCGGTTCGAGCATCGCGAGGCAATGGTTCGATGTCGAAGGTGTCGACGCGATCGCCGACCTGACCAACTCTGCGGTTGCGCTGGCCGTCCAGGGGCTCGCGCAGCAGCGCGGCAAGATCACGCTGGCCTCCGGCCCGTTCTCCACGCGCCTGACCAACGAAGCCTGCTTCCCGACCGGATTTCACTGGGCCTTCGACACCTACGCGGCCTCGGTCGGCACCGCCAAGGCGGTCGTGGACAGCGGCGGCACGGACTGGTTCCTGCTGGTGTCCGACTATGCCTTCGGCATCCAGATGGCCGCCGATCTGACGAAGACCGTCGTGGCCAATGGCGGGCGGGTTCTGGGCGAGGTCAAGCACCCGCTCAATACCCTCGATTTCGCATCCTTCCTGCTGCAGGCACAGGCCTCGAAGGCGCCGATCATCGGCCTCGCCAACGGCGGCTCCGACACGGTCAATTCGGTGAAACAGGCGGTCGAGTTCGGACTGGTGGATGGCGGACAGAAACTCGTCGGCCTGGCCGTCGTGATCAGCGACATCCACGCGCTCGGCTTGGCGAAAGCCAAGGGCTTGATCGCGACCACCGCCTACTACTGGGATCGCGACGACGAGAGCAGAGCCTGGGCGAAGCGCTTTTTCGAGCGCAACAAGCGCATGCCCGGCATGATCCAGGCCAGCGTCTATTCGTCGGTGCTTCACTACCTGAACGCCGTGAAGGCGGCCGGTACCGACGACGGCAAGCAGGTCGCAGCGAAGATGCGCGAAACGCCGGTCAACGACTTCTTCACGAAGAACGGCAAGGTGCGCGAAGACGGACGCATGATGCACGAGATGTATCTGGTCGAGGTCAAGTCGCCGGGCGAATCGAAAGCGCCGTGGGATTACTACAAGATCCTGAAGACCATCCCGGCCGAGCAGGTCACTCTTCCGCTGGCCGACAGCAAGTGTCCGCTGGTCAGGAAATGAACCGTACTTTCGACGTGCTGATTCACGGCTCCGCGACGACTCGACTCGTGTCGGCGCGCGTCATTCGTCAGCGGGCGGGCTGAACGTCCCGACACGGTCCCGGGCACGCGAAATGCCTCTCGGGGACAAGGGCGGATGCCCTTGTCCAAACCGTAGGACCGAAGTCATGCAGTACAAGCCCCTTATCCTTGCCTCTCTCGTCAGTATCGCGCTCGCCGGGTGCGATGCGGGCGACAACGGGGCAAACGCTCCGTCGACCCTGCCGCCGCCGAGCAGCGGCTCGTCCGACGCAGGCACCAGCACCACCCCGCCGGCCGCATCTACCGAGCCTTCCGGCACATCGCCCGACACCGGCACAGGTACGAGCGCAGCCTCATCGGGCGCCGGTGTCAATTCCCGCACGGGCAGCGCCGGCCCCGATCCGTCGGCCGCCTCCGATACGAGCGTCCTCGGGCCTCCCGGAGCGGATGCCGGTTCGGGAGAACGTGATCCGTCCGCACAGGCGGCCCGCCAGGCCGCGGATGCGGCAAAGGAAGCGGGCCTGATGGCCGAGGAAGCCGCAAAGGCCGCGCGCCAGGCGGCGATGTCGGAACGTGCGCAACAGATCGAGCGTAGCGGCGGACCGACCGACGAAGCCAAGGCGCGTCGCGATGCGCTGGAAACCGCCTCGCGCGATACGAATGCCGCAGCCGAGCGTGCGATCGATCTTGCCGACGAAGCTGCGGACAGCGAAACGCCGGTGGCCGCCGAGCGCGCGGCCGAAGCCGCCTCCACCGCTGCCGGAGCGGCCGAGGATGCGGCCCGCGCGGCGCGGGCGACGGCAACGGCGGGCGAATCTCCGTCCGATGCCGCACGGGTGCCGGCAACCAACGCGCCGAACACGACCGTTCAGGCGACCGGCAATGCAGCCGACGAGGCCAGGACAGCCGCAGAACGAGCCGTGGCCGCGGCGAAAGAGTCCGCCAAGCGGGACGCAACCACGCAATGAATCGGCGGCCGGCTCGTGATTCCGGTCGGCGAGGAAACCGACTGGCAACGCCTGATGCGAATCACCCGTAGGAGCGAAACCGAGTACGACGAGGAGAGCCTGGGGAACAGCCTGCCGGAGTTGATTGCGCAAGCCGCCGAACCGCTCCCCGAGTTCGACGATTCCGCTTTCGGCCGACTGTTCGAGCGCTTTGCCGGCCGTCGAGTCGTCCTGCTGGGCGAGGCCAGCCACGGCACCTCGGAGTTCTACCGTGCCCGCGCAGCGATCACGCGCTATCTGGTCGCTGCGCAGGGCTTCGATATCGTCGCCGTCGAGGCCGACTGGCCCGATGCCGCCGCCGTCAACCGCTATGTCCGGCACCGACCCGCTCTGGCGGGCGAGGAGCTCCCGTTCCAGCGCTTCCCGACCTGGATGTGGCGCAACACCGATGTCGCGGCCTTCGTCGACTGGATGCGCCGACACAACGAAGCCGTTGCCGATCCCGAACGACAGGCGGGTTTCTACGGTCTGGACATCTACAACATGAGCGGCTCGATCGCCGCGGTGCTCGAATATCTCGACCAGGTCGACCCCGAGGCGGCTGCGGTGGCTCGCGAACGCTACGGCTGCCTGACGCCCTGGCAGAAGGAACCGTCCACCTATGGACGCGCCATGCTCACGGCCGGCTACGAAAAGTGCGAGCAGGCGGTCATCGAGCAGTGCCGCGAACTGCTGGGCCGGCGGCTCGAATACGCGAGCCAGGATGGCGAGAGCTTTCTGAATGCCGCGCAGAATGCGCGGCTGGTCGCGTCGGCCGAACGCTACTACCGGATCATGTACTACGGCGGTGCCGAATCCTGGAACCTGCGCGACACGCACATGTTCGAAACGCTCGGCCATCTGCTCGATGCCCGCGGGCCGAATTCGAAGGCTGTGGTCTGGGCGCACAACTCGCATATCGGCGATGCCCGCCATACCGACATGGGGGCCGTGCGCGACGAGCTGAACATCGGTCAGCTCTGCCGTGAGCGGTTCGGCGAACAGGCGGCCCTGATCGGCTTCGGCACGCATACGGGCACGGTGGCTGCGGCCACGGGCTGGGACGGCGAAATGGAAATCAAGCGCGTGCGGCCGTCACGCGCCGACAGCTATGAGAGGCTGTGCCACGACGCGGGCGTGCCGCGCTTCCTGCTGGATCTTGCGCCGGACCGGCACGAGGCGATGCGACGGCGACTGCTGGAGCCCAGGCTCGAACGTTTCATTGGCGTGATCTACCGGCCCGAGACCGAGCTGATGAGCCACTATTCCGAGTGCACGCTGCCCGGGCAGTTCGACGCCTTCGTCTGGTTCGACGAAACCAGCGCGGTCACACCCCTCGGACCCGAGCACGTACGACAGGGTCTGCCGGACACCTGGCCGTTCGGCTTGTGACGTGTCCCGGGACGTCCCGCGTGTCCATTTCCCGGGCGCTTTCCTCAGGCGCGGCCAGACGCGGCGCGCTACGAGAAGGCGTGGCTGCCGTTCATCTCGAAGGTCCTCGTCGATGGCCGGCTGGTGACCGGCCAGAATCCGATGTCGGCCAAGGCGACGGCTGAGCAGGTGGCGGCCTTGCCCAAACCCCTCATAGAACGCGCGCTTACGCTGGCAGCGTGCTTTCAATCGGCCTCTCCGCGGCGACGTGGACTTGGATGAGGATGAGGTCGCAGCGCTCCATGCCTCCGAATTCATAGCGGCCTCGCCTGCCGGGGTGGCGGGCGATGGGAGAAAAAGTACGTGTCAAGATAGCGATGATGAAGTGTCGATCCCTTGAACGCCGGGTAACCGCATCCGCCACCGATGGCCAGTCCGCTGCCAAGCCTCCAGGCTTTCCTTTCTCCCCGACGTTGCGCCTGGCCCTGCTGGCTTTCGTGATCGTTGCGCTGCAGGGCTGCGGCGTGTTGCGCGGCAATGGGGGCGAGCAGGCCCGTGGTGAAGAGAGCGCCGTCGAGGTAACCGAAGGCGAGCAGGTCTTCCAGGTGGATGTCATCAGTGAGGACCGCAGCATTGCCCGGCATCTGGAACGTCACCTCGATCTGCAGCGTTACACACGGTTCCCCGATCTTCAGGCCACCGAGTTCAACCGCCTGCTGGCCCAGGCCGACGCCAATGCGCGCGACTTGCTTGCAGCCCTGGGCTACTTCAACCCGGAACTGACGCTGCGCGTGGATGCCGCCGCCGCAGGCAGCGCTGCGCCGCGCACCATCGTCATCGAAGTGGAGCCGGGTGAGCAGACCAAGGTGATCAGCCACTCGCTCAGCTTTGCCGACCCGATGAACAGCGATCCGAAAGCGGCGGCGCAGCGCGCCCGCGTCCAGCAGGCGTGGTCGCTCAAGGACGGCGATGCCTTCACCCAGTCCGACTGGAACGCGGCCAAGAATGCCGGTCTGCGCGACCTGCAGAAGGAGCGCTATCCGACCGCGCGCATCGCCGACAGCCAGGCCACCATCGACGCCGACCAGAACCGCGCCAGCCTGCGCGTGCACTACGACCCGGGCCCGTCCTACCGCTTCGGTGACGTCAGGCTCAACGGGGTCGAACGTTACGACGCCGAGGGCATCAGGAACATCGTGCGCATTCCGACCGGCGCGGACTACAGCGAGGAGGCACTGCTCGATGCCCAGCAGCGCCTGGCCAGCAGCGGCTATTTCGACTCGGCCTTCCTGATGCTCGACCCAGAAGAAAGCAACCCGGAGCATGCCGCCGTCATCGCGCAGCTGCGCGAGGCCAAGTATCAGAAGGTCGTGTTCGGGGTCGGCCTGACCACCGACGCCGGGCCGCGCGTGTCGATCGACCACGTGCACAACGAGCTCTGGCCGCTGGGCTGGCGTGCGGTCAGCCGTCTCTCGCTGGATGCCAAGATCCAGGCCGCATCGACGATGTGGACGGACATGCCCGAGCGCTCGGGCTGGGCGTGGTTCATGGGTGCGGGGCTCGAGCGCGCCGAAGTGGGAGATTTCAAGTCCAACTCGATATCGCTGCAGGGTGGACGCACCAAGAGCGTCGGCCATATCGACCGGCGTTATTTTCTGCAGTACGACATGAGCAAGGTCCAGGGTGGTGATGCACCCGGCAGTGCATCCTCGCTGATGGCCAACTACGGCTGGACCGGGCGCTACTTCAACAACAAGACCAACCCGACCGCCGGCTACGGTCTGGGCGCCGAGGCCGGCGTCGGTTATACGTTGACGCCGCAGCGCGATCCGTTCCTGCGCATGCGCCTGCATGCGCTGCAGTTCTGGCCGCTGGGCCAACGCGACGAGCTCGGGCGCCAGAGCCGCCTGGCGCTGCGCGGCGAGCTGGGGGCCGTGCTGGCCGACGACCATGCTGAACTGCCTTCGAGCCTGCTGTTCCTGACCGGCGGCGACACCACAGTGCGCGGGTACGGCTACCGGAGCATCGGCACGCGCGCCATCGCGGACAAGCTCTATGGCGGCCGCTACCTGACGGTGGGCAGCGTGGAATGGCAGCGCCCGGTCACGCTGATGGGCAACCACAGCGATTGGGAGCACACGCTGTTCGTCGACGTGGGCTCGGTGTCCGACGACGTCGACGACATGAAGATCCATACCGGCGTCGGCACGGGTATCCGATGGAACAGCCCGGTCGGGCCCATGCAGGCCGACGTGGCCTACGGCGTTAGAGATCAGCAGATCCGTTTGCATCTGCGGCTGGGCTTTTCCTTCTGATGCTTCCGATGGAACCCGGCGATCCCTCGTTCGACACTGCCGGGTCCGGGCTTCGACCATGAACGATCGCACCCTGGCTGTCTCCTCCGATTCCTCCGATTCCTCCGAGCCCCCTGCCCCCAAAGCGCCGCGCGCGGGCTGGCGCTGGTTCAGGCGCCTGCTGTGGCTGCTGGCGGCGCTGCTGCTGGCGCTCGTGCTGGCCTTGGGCGCGCTGCTCTGGTGGGCTTCCAGCGATGGGTCCCTGCCGCGCGCTCTGCAACTGGCGCAGAAGTACCTGCCCGACGGCCAGAGCCTGGCCTACGAGGGGGCGAGCGGCTCCATCATCGGCGGCGGCACCGTGCAGCGCCTGCAATGGGGCATGCCTGGCACCGATCTGGCCATCGAGCAGTTGCAGATCGACTGGAGCCTGTCCGAGCTGCTGGGCCGCGCGCTGCACGTGCGCACGCTGCAGGCCGAGCGCATCCACGTCAGGCTGAGCCCGCAGCCGGACCAGCCCGAGCCGCCCCGGGAGCCGTTCGTCATGCCCGAGCAGTTGACCTTGCCGATACAGGTCACGCTGCCGGTGCAGGTCGGGCGCCTGGAGATCGAGACCGTGGCGGAAGACGGCAGCAGTGCCGTGCAGGCGTTCGACGACATCGCCGCGCAGTACCGCTACGACGGCACCTGGCACGACCTGAAATTGACCAGCCTGCGCCATGGTCAAAGCCATGCCCGGGCGGAAGTGGAGTTGAACGCCGACGATCTGGGTGTACGAGCGAAGATCGGTGCCTGGCTGAGCGATTGGGTGCCCGATGCGCCGCTGCGCCTGCAGGCGCTGCTGCAGGCCGATGGGACGCTGGCAGGGGGCGATGCCGCGCGCATCGACCTGCGACTCGACGTGCAGGAGCACGGTGCCGATGCCGATGCGGCCGCGGTGATCGCCCGCCTGCTGCAGGACGTGACGGCAGCGGACGCGCAGGCGGCCGATGCCCGGCCGCCTGGTGCGGTGCTGCATGGGCAGGCCGCGCTGCACCCCTGGCGCAGCCAGCCGGTCCAGCAGGCCCATGTGCAGCTAGACCATCTGAACGCCCGGGCGTTCCATCCCGCAGCCCCAGCGACCGATGTGCACGGCCGTATCGATATCGACCCCGATGACGCGCAGGGCGCACAAGCGTCTTTGGCGTCCGCGGCATGGAAGCTGGCGGCCCAGATCCGGAACCGTGCGCCGGGTGCCTGGGATGCCCAGCGATTGCCGGTCGGCAGCATCGAGGCCAGGGCTCGCTACGCGCCCGAGCGCATCGACGTCGAACAGGCCCAGGTGATGCTGCAAGGCGCGCAGCCGGCCGGCAGCATCGAGTTGCAGGGCTGGGCCCGCCCGCAGCAACTGGACACGGCCGATCTGCAATTGGGCTTGCACGAACTGAATCTGCAAGCCTTGATGGCCAGCCTGCCGGAAACCGCGTTCACCGGCACGGCCTCGGTGCGCCCGCTCGACGCCAGCGTGAAGCCGACCGGCGACCTGACGCAGGCACGGTGGCAGATCGAAGCGGACATCCGCAACGTCGCCACCGGTTTGATCGACAAGCAGCGGCTGCCACTGTCGCAGTTGCTGGCCAAGGCCCAAATCACGCCCGAGCGCTGGACGGCCGAGACCATGCAGGCGCATGTGGGCGATGGCCGCCTGCAGTTGCAGGGCCACTTCGAGCCGCAGACGCAGGCGCTCGATGTGCGCGGCGAAGTCCAGCGGTTGCCGCTGGTGCAAGTCCACAGTGAACTGGCAGCCCAGCAGGTGCCCGACCTGAGCGGCACGCTGGCAGCGACCGGGCAGCTGGACAGCGGTGTCGGCTTCGATGTGGACATCGGCAGCCAGGGCGCCGCCACAGGAGCAGGCGGAAGCCAGCGCAGCCGCCTCGACGTGCGCGCCATCCAGGCCAAGGGCCGCTGGTCGCCGCAACGGCTCGACGTCGAGCGCATGCATCTCGATGCGTTCCAAGCCAAGGTCGATGCCGGCAGGCTGAGCGTGGCGCTGCCGGACGCCGACAGCATCAAGGCTGTCATCAAGGCCACCGCGCCCGGACTCAGCCTCGATGCCGATGCCGCCATGCAGCAAGCCAGCGGTGGCGGCAAGCTGACGTTGAACGTGGCGTCGGCCGAGCAACTGGTGGGCTGGCTGCAGTCCCTGCCGGTGCTGGGCGAGGCGCTGCCGGCGCTGAAGGCCACAGGCGCTGCGCAGATCGCGGCCGACTGGCAAGGCGGTTGGCAACAATGGCTCGATGGTCTGCAAGACCCCGCGGCGCATCCGAATCTGCGTCTGAACGCCCATG
>CALLYQ010000121.1 GCA_937858875.1 uncultured Lautropia sp.
GGCCGCTTCGAAGCGCCTCGCGTCCGGGCTCGCTCGTTCGTCGGCGCGCCACAAGGCCAGGCCGCGACAGCCGAAACGCTCGCCCGGCAAGCGCGGCCCCAGGGCGACCCCCGCTTCGTGGACCCAGCGCTCCCGTCCTGTAGCAGGATCGAGCGCGACGACCCTGCCGAAGGGCGTGCAGAACAGCAGATGGCCGGCGGCGAGAATCGGCGTCGCCTGGAACTTGCCCCACTTTCCCCAGCGACCGCGGCGCTCGACTTCGCCGGTCCGGTAAGTCCAGGCCACGCGCAGCCGGCCGACGTTGGCCGGCGTGATCTGCGCAATCGCCGAATGGCGAGTCATGCCCGGATCGCCGCCATAGGCGCTCCACGACAGATCGTCGGCGACGGGCAGCGTCGGAGCCTCGCTGGGCGTTGCGCGAAGTTCCTGTGGCGGCACGTAGCGGTTCGCGATCACGAAGCCTGCCAGGCCGGCGATCGCGAGCAGCGACGCGATGCCCGCGATCGCTAGGATCCTGCTCATGCGTGCAACGCCCATCGTGTGCTCTCGAGCGTGGTCCGGGATGCGGTCGGAGACAGCCGATTGTCGGTCCCGCGCCTTGGTCCGTCGATCGTTTCCCTGCTAGCCTCGAACCGGACAACAGACTGGACCGACGCATGCCCGACCGCTCTCCGTTCGCCCGAACCCTGTTCGATCCGTCCTCGCTGGACCGGTCGATGCTTCGCTACCTGCCGTACCTGCTGTCGCTCGCGCTGGCGCTGTTCTCGCTGCTCGCGCTGTGGTTCGAGCCGGCGTGGATCTGGGGGCTGCTCGTGTTCGGCGCGCTGTCCGCACTGGGCACGCACGATCTGTTTTTCAGCACCAGCACGCTGCGGCGGAACTATCCGATCCTGGCGCACGTTCGTTTCACGGCCGAGACCGTCGGCCCTGCCGTCCGCCAGTACTTCGTCGAGTCCGATACCGTCGAGGCGCCGTTCTCGCGCGAACAGCGCGAGCTGATCTACAAGCGCTCGAAGTCGGTCAACGACACGCGGCCCTTCGGCACGCTGAAGGACGTCTACGGTCGCGACTACGAGTGGATCAACCATTCGATGGTGCCCACGCCGCATGGCAATCCGGATTTCCGCGTCATGATAGGCGAGCGCGGCACGCAACCGTACTCGGCGAGCCTGTTCAACATCTCGGCGATGAGCTTCGGCTCGCTTTCGGCCAGCGCGATCCGCGCGCTCAGCCGCGGCGCGAAACTCGGCGGTTTCTATCACGACACCGGCGAGGGTTCGATCTCCCCGTATCACCGCGAAGGCGGCGGCGACCTGGTCTGGGAGATCGGCTCCGGCTATTTCGGTTGCCGCAAGGCCGACGGCAGTTTCGATCCCGACCGCTTCGTTGCCAACGCGCACGATCCGCAGGTCAAGATGATCGAGATCAAGCTGTCGCAGGGGGCCAAGCCCGGCCACGGCGGCGTGCTGCCGGCGCCCAAGGTCAGCGCCGAAATCGCAGCCACGCGCGGCGTGCCGCAGGGCGTCGAATGCGTGTCGCCGGCTCAGCACAGCGCGTTCTCGACGCCGCTCGAGCTGCTCGAGTTCGTCGCACGGCTGCGCGAGCTGTCGGGCGGCAAGCCGACCGGCTTCAAGCTGGCGATCGGCCATCCGTGGGAGTGGTTCGGCATTGCGAAGGCGATGCACGAGAGCCGGATCCTGCCCGACTTCATCGTCGTCGACGGCGCCGAAGGCGGCACCGGCGCCTCGCCGGCCGAATTCATCGACCACGTCGGCGTGCCGATGAACGAGTCGCTGATGCTGGTCCACAACACGCTGGTCGGCCTGCGCCTGCGCGACGACATCCGGATCGGCGCCGCCGGACGCATCACCAGCGCCTTCGACATTGCGCGCACGCTGGCGCTCGGGGCCGACTGGTGCAATGCCGGGCGCGGATTCATGTTCGCGCTCGGTTGCATCCAGGCGATGGCCTGTCACACGAACCGCTGCCCGACCGGGATCGCCACGCAGGATTCGCGGCGCTGGCGCCAGCTCGACGTCGGCGACAAGGCCTTGCGCGTGCAGCGCTATCACCGGAACACGATGATCGCGTTGCGCGACCTGATCTGCGCGGCCGGGCTGACGCATCCGAACGAACTCGGGCCCGAGCACATCCTGCGCCGCGTTTCGCGGATCGAGGTCCGGGCGCTGGCCGGGCTCTACAAGTTCATGGAGCCCGGCCAGCTCCTCGACGGCATCCCCGAGCACGCGGTGTTCCAGTCGTTCTGGGCCGATGCGCGCAGCGATTCCTTCGGCGCACCGGACAAGGTCATGGCGATGCGGCGCAGCAAGTCGTTCTGATCCCTCGAGACCAGGGAAGCATCCATGAACATCGACGACCTCGTCGCGATCGACATCCAGACCCATGCGGAGACCTCGACGCGGGTGCTGCCCGACGAGGCCGACGCCGAGGCGCTCGAAGCGTGGCCGCTCCCCGAGATGGGCGCCGAGGAGAAGTTTGCGTTCGCTCAGCGCCGCTCGTCGGCGCTTCGACCGCGATCTCGAGGGGCCGCGTAGAATTATGGCCTGACGCACCGCCAGCCGCCAGGCGACGGTGCCGCCTTCCGAAGTCTGCTGTCCGCCCGGGCGCTTGCGCGGTCGCGTGGCGGCCATGAACCCCGTATTGTCGTGTTGTCCAAACTCCTGTTGACGCGGTGGCGCGTCCTCGCCGGTGTCAGCCTGGCCCTGCTCGCCATCGCACTGGTCTCCGCCGCCATGGTCCTGAAGTCCGCGGCCGGCGACGCTGCCCAGGCGCGCAAGGATCCGCTGGCACTGGCCTTCGAGGCCGAGGCTGCGACCTGGCTGGCCCGGCCGCAGGCAGCCTCCGATTTCGAAAGGGCGGTCATCGAAGGCCGCATCGCCGAAGTCGCGATCAGCGGTCCGCTGCTGCTGTACACGGCCGTTTCGGGCGAGCGTGCCAGCACGCGGCTCGTTGACTGCGGCCCCGCTTGCACGAGCGCGCTGCTGTCGCGTCTCGGCGAACTGAGCGCACGCCATGGCTTCGCGCTGACCATCGCCGACATCGATCCGCGCGGCCCGGTCGAGCAGTTCAGCGACTCGGTGACGGCACTCGGGCGTCCGTTGGGCCTGCTGGTGCTCGTACTGCTGGCTTTCGGCCTGCTCGGCTACCGGATGCGAGGTCATCTGCTGGGCGGCGGCGCGGAACTGGCCGAAAAGCCCGTCGCCGGCTTCGACGACGTGATCGGCGCGCAGGAAGCCAGGCGGGCGCTGCGCCGCGTGACCGCGTTCATGAAGGATCCCGGCGCCTACACGGAACTCGGTGCGCGCGCGCCGCGGGGCGTGCTGCTCGAGGGTCCGCCGGGCACAGGAAAAACGATGCTCGCACGGGCGCTGGCCGGCGAGTGCGGCGCGAGCTTCATCAGCGTCGACGGCTCGTACTTCAGCTCGATGTACTTCGGCGCCGGCATCGGCAAGGTCAAGCAGCTCTTTGCGCAGGCGCGCAAGCACGCGCCGTGCATCGTCTTCATCGACGAGATCGACGGGATCGGCAAGCGCTCGAACCCCGGCAGCAGCCCGAACGGCGGCGAACAGGAGCAGAACCGGATCATCAACCGGCTGCTGGTCGAGATGGACGGATTCTCGGCGCTCGAGAACGTCGTCGTCGTCGGTGCGACGAACGCGGTCGACAACGTCGATCCGGCGCTGCGCCGGCCGGGTCGCTTCGACCTCGTCGCGCGCGTCGCGATGCCCACGCTGCCCGAGCGCAGCGCGCTGTTCGAGCTGTATCTGCTGCGCATCAAGGCGGCTGCGGGCATCGACGTCGCCTCGCTGGCGCGCACGGCGGCCGGGATGTCCCCAGCCGATATCGCCAACTGCGTGAACAGGGCCGCCGCCTATGCGGCTGAAGCGGGCGAGTCCGAAGTCGGCGTCGAACGCCTGTACCAGTCGCTCGAAGCGCACCAACTCGGCGGCGAGGTGTCGTCGGTGAAGGACGTGATCACCAGCGACACGCAGCGCCGGATCGCCGTGCACGAGGCCGGCCACGCGGTGGTTGCGCACCTGTGCGAGGCCGGCAGCGTCGAACGGGTCAGCATTGAACCCCGCGGCGGCGCGCTCGGCGTGACTTACGTGACGCGGCACGTCGACGAGCCGCTGTACGGCGAACGCGAGCTGCACTCACGGCTGGCGATGATGCTGGGCGGGCGCGAGGCCGAGATGCTGGTGTTCGGCAATACCTCGAGCGGCGCCGCCGACGACCTGCGGCGTGCCACCGAACTGGCGACCTCGATGATCGGCAGCTACGGTTTCGGCAAGACCTTCGGGCTGCTCAGCATGAACGGCATGCCGCGTGAACTGATCGGCCCCGACCTGCAGCGCAGCCTCGTCGACGAGGCGAAGGGCATCCTCGAGCAGGCGCAGGCGCGTTGCGCACAGGTGCTGGCCATGCATCGCGACCGTCTCGAGCGGCTCGGGGAACTGCTGCTCGTCGAGGAAACGATCAGCGGATCGCGGCTGCGCGAGATCCTCGATGGAACCGACGTGCCGGTGGCTCGGGACGTTGCGCTTTCAGAGGAGCTGCTGGCGGCCTGAGAGCAGACGGCGCGGCATGAGCGAGCTCAGTCCGCAAGCTCTTCGATGGCGTCGACGCGATCGGGATAGAAGGCCAGGTATCCGGCAAGCTGCGCGACTGGCGCGTTCGGTGCTTCGTAGCTCCAGACCGCGTTGACGGCTTCCTTTCCGTCGACGCGCAACGTGTAGTGCGAAGCGTCGCCTTTGTACGGGCAGTGCGTGCGATGCTCGCTGCGGGCCATCACCGACATGTCGGCGTCCTGTCTCGGAACGTACTGGACCGCTGGCAGCTTCGACTCCTGCACGGTCAGCGCCGAGCGCGTGTCGGCGATCACGCGACCGTTGAAGACGACCCGCACGCGTTGCGGATGCGGGGCGATCGCGATCGGGTGGTCCGGGGTGGGCTGGGGCATCGGGCGACCTCGTCGTCGGAAAAAATGGACGTTTTTCGATCACGGCTGTTGCAGCTCGACCAGCCCCGCCAGGCGCTCGACATCGTCCGGAGACGCGAGGCTGGTTCCGGCTTCGAGCAGTGCCGCGGTTCCGCCGGCCACGCCGTAGCGGAAAGCCTGCTCGATGTCCGCCCCGCCCGCCAGCTTGGCCAGGAACGAGGCGACGAAGCTGTCTCCGGCGCCGACCGTGCCGGCAATCTCGACCCGGATTGCGTCGGCCCGCAGCCGCAGGCCATCGGCGACGAGCAACGCGCCGCGATGACCGAGCGTCAGCGCGACGATCTCGGCCTTGCCTTCGTCGACGAAGCGCTCTGCCGCCGCGAACCAGGAGTCCTCGGTTTCGAGCGGCTCGCCGGTCAGTTCGCGCATCTCGCGCAGGTTCGGCTTGACGAAGTAGACGCCTTCGTCGAGTGCCGCCGCCAGTGCCTGGCCGGAGGCGTCGAGCACCATCCGGCAGCGCTGCTCGCGAGCGATCCGGGCGAGCCGCGCATAGAAGTCGTCGGGCACGCCCGGCGGCAGACTGCCGCTGGCGACCAGCCAGTCCGGGACCGGCTCGATCGAGGCAGGCTCGCCAATGAGGCGGTTCGAGGCTCGGGCCGGGCAGAACGAAGCGGTATTCGCGCCCGCTCGAGCGCTCGAACACCGTAAAGCTTTCGCGCGTCTCGGCATCGACTTCGATCGGGATGCTGCGCACGCCGTCCTGCGAGAGCAACCGTTGCAGCAGGCGCCCGAGGATCCCGCCGGCCATGTACAGCGCCCGGCAATCGACGTCGAAGCGGCCGAGCACGCGGGCGACGTTCACGCCGCCGCCGCCGGGGTCGCGCTGTACCGCTGAACAGCGCAGCTTGTGCTCGTGCGTGAGCTGCGCCACGCTGGTCGAAACGTCGATGGCAGGGTTCAGCGTGACGGTCAGGACTTTCGGACTGGGGGTCATCGGCCGAGCATAGTGCAAACGCGTCGCCCAGCCCCTTGCATCAGTGCTTGTGGGCGCCGACGTCGGCAGGCAGCACGCGCAGGCCCGGCATCGGACGGCGAGGGCGCTCGTTGCCCGTGCCGACAGGCTCCGCCCAGTCGATCTGCCCGGACTCGCATTCCTGCAGCACGCGGAACGCGAGCTTCCCCGGGGTTGCGGGCAGCCTTAGCAGCAGCGAGAACTTGTCGAACTGATCGTCTGGCAGCGGCCCGCCGGCCCAGCGGACACGCTCGACGGCCTCGTGCTGCTCGCGGCCATGCAGTTTCACGGGCTCAGCCAGCGGCGCCCGCTCGATCTGCAGCGCCCAGCCCGGCTTCGGTTGCGGTCGGGCGACGAGCACGCCTTTCGGCACGAAGACGGTGACTGCCGTCGTCGGCGAGCCGTCGCAGCCGTGCCCGACGCGAAAATCCGCGCGGTGGTAGCTGCCCGCCGGCGCCGCGGCCCGATCGATGACGACGTGGGCCGCGGCCGAAGCGCCCCCGAGCGCGAATGCGCTCGCGAGCGCGGCGTTGAGAACGATCCGTTTTATCTGTCCACTCCCGTTTCAATACTGGATCTGCAGCCCGGCGTAGACGCTGCGGCCGTTGCCGGGCAGGAATTGCGCGGCGTCGCGGCCGCCCGCATCGGCGACCACGCCGGTCGACGCCGCGTAGCGCTTGTCGGACAGGTTTCGCCCCTCGATCCACCACGAGGCCGAGGCGCCCAGCGGGCCGCTGATCCGGAAACCCCAGATCGCGTACGAGTCGGCGAACAGCGTGTTCGCCATGTCGACCGGATAGCGCTGCGGCGACCACTCGACGCTCGGACCGAAGGTCAGCCCGCCGCCGCCGTGGAAGTCCAGCGTCGCGCGAAGGAACTGTCGCGGCAGGCCGGGCAGCCGGTTGTCGCCGTAGACCGGATCGCCGTCGAAGGCGAAATCCTGCAGCAGCCAGGCGGCGCTCAGCTCGGCCCAGCGCGCCGGCCGCAGGCGGGCCGCGACCTCCAGGCCTTGGTGGACGGTGCGGTCGGCATTCACGGTACCCAGCGGTTGGCCGAGCGCGTCGTTCAACCCGAGCAGTTCGCCGCGCAGTTCGGCGCGATAGGCGACGGCTTCCCAGCTCCCGTAGGCGCCGCGGCCGCGCGCGCCCAGTTCGACCGAGCGGGCACGCTGCGCATCGACCTGCGTGATGCCCGGACCGCCGGCCAGCTCGCCGAAGGAGGGTGGCTCGAAGGCGCCGCTGACGTTGCCGAAGATCGTCGTCGACTCCCACGGCCGGTACAGGAAACCGAGCTTCGGCGAGACGCGCGAGTAACTGGTGTCGAAGCTGCGATCGACGCCGCCCGCGCGCATCCGATCCTCGTAGCGGCGCTCGGCACGCGTGGCCTGCGCGCCGGCCACCAGCGTCAGCCGATCGTTCAGATCGGTCTGCGACTCGGCGTACAGGTCGAGGTTCGTGGCCGTCTGCCGGCTGTGCGCGGTCGGCTGCCCGCGCGTGCCGCCGAGGTTCACGTAACGGCGGTCGGTCTGCCGGCTGGCCTGCGGTTCGAAGCCCAGCGTCCAGCGCTGCGGCAGGCCGAACAGGCTGCCGTCGCGCCGGTAGCGGACGAAGAAGCCGGCGTCGTTGCCGCTGACGTCGAGGAGCTGGAAGATCGGGTGGAGCAGGTCGCGGTGCATCACGAAGCCGCCGAGCTCGAGCTGGCTGTCGTCCCATTGCCAGGCGGTCTTGTTCGCGAGCCGGTACAGGCGCAGGTCGCGCCGCTGGTCAAGCGTCAGGTTGTTCCGGTTCGCCTCGCGCGGATCCTCGCGCAATTCCGCCTTGCCGAGGTTGCCCGGCAGCTGCGAGTCGGAATCGCTGACAGCGAAATACCAGCGCGATTCGAAGCGCTCCGACGGTCGCCAGCCGAAATTCCCCGACAGGCGCGTGGCTGCCGTCTCCGAATGCTCGCGAAAACCGTCCTCGCGATAGTGCGTGATGCCGAGCGCGTAGTCGGAGTGGCCCCCGACGCCGCCGCTCATCGCCTGCAGTCGACGAAAACCGAAGCTGCCGACTTCGACGCGCCCGTGCACGCCGGGCCGCCCTGATGCGTGGACGAGGTCATAGCCGGTCGGCGAGACGAAGTCGATCGCGCCGCCCAGCGTCGTGGCGCCGTAGCGAAGCGCGTTGGCGCCGCGCTCGACGATCGCGTAGCGCGACATCAGCGGGTCGGTGGCCTGGAAATCGGCACCGCCGTCGGCCTGGTTCAAGGGAACGCCGTCCTGCAGCAGCTTGATGCCGCGCAGGTGGAAGGTGCGCTGCAGGCCCGAGCCGCGGATCGACAACCGCGATTCGTCCTGGCCGAAGCGCGGCTGCACGAACACGCCGGCCGTTTCGCCGAGCGCGTCGGTCAGATTCGTGAGCTTGCGGTCCTGCCGGGCACGCAGGTCGACGACCGAAGCGCCACCTGGAATCTGTTCGACGGCAGTGGCCGCCGCCTCGATGCTGGGTGCGGTCAGCGCGGGCGACGGGATGCGACGTTCTTCGACGCGCACGTCGGTCAGGGTCTGTGCGCCGACGGTGCCGGCGGCAACGAGCGCGCCGGCCGCCGTCATGCGGAAGCGATGGTTCAAGGAAATCTCCTGATGCTGGTGCGGCACTGCGTCGCCATGGGACGATGGCGGGCAGCTGCGATCCGGGCGCTGCGATCGGCCCGGGCCAGTCGGAATCAGGAGAGGGCCGGCGGTGCCGTCGACGGCGGTGTGAGGACTTCGGGCTGGAAGGCGCCGCGGCTGACCGGAAGCAGCGGCGTGTCGGGGCTGGTCGCCGCGACCCGAAGGATGGCAGCGGCCGTTCGGGGCACGGCCGCCCCGCAGTCGGCACAGAGACCGCAGCAGTCCTCGCCGGCACCGGTCATCTGCCGGTACGCGTCGGCGAAGGCTTGCGGCACCGTCTCGACCAGCGCGGCCACGGCCGCCGGCGTCACGTGTCCGCACAGGTAGCCGTCGCTCGCCGATACCTGGCGCGGCGCGACCGAAGCCGCCAAGGCCGAGCCGATGTGCAGCAGGCACATCAGCGATGCGACGAAGCGGATCCAGCGGCGTGGTCGGGCGCTCATCGGGTCGGCGGTATCCGGGACGGTCTGGCGGCGGTGGCCGCCGGCTCGCGGCCGGGGTTGCTGCACAGGCAGGTGGCCGCCCGCAGTCTACACGGCCGGATAGACCAGCGTACCGTCGTCCTGCGGG
>CALLYQ010000122.1 GCA_937858875.1 uncultured Lautropia sp.
AGTGTTACGGCGTTACGAGTTTTCTTTCCCGGCAAGTCATTGGCGGCAGGCGTCCAGCTTTGCCTGCAAGCTGGCAAGCACGTCCCCGGCGGGCACGGACAGGCCCGTACGCTGGTAGCTCCGCCAAGCCGCTTCGCCGCGCCCGTGAAAGTGGCGTCGTTCGCGTCGAAACCGCACGGCCCTGAGCACGGCAGTCTCTACGAATTCAGAGACGGTCTCGCCCGGGTTCAGCAGGGATTCGAGCTCTTCACGGAGCTCGGGCTCCGCGCCTCCTTGTGCAAGCGAAGCGAGCACCCGATTTCCGCCTGTCACTATATCGAGGGTCCGGGGGCGGTGCCGGGCTGCGCGGACATTCGGCAAGCGGCGCGCTACCGAAAGCGAATCCGCGGGACCCGCTCGTTGGCGCGAAGCGCCTTACGAGGCGGGTGCGGATTCGCGAGGTAGGCGCCGGAACCCCTCGCCGCAGGCGAGGGGCGCAGCCGCATGTCCGCGCAGCCCGGCACCGCCCCCGGACCCGGCGCACGCCAAGAAAGAAATCGGGTCGCTCAGCTGAGCGAAACCTCGATGCCGCGCTGCACCGCCGGCCGCGCCATCATCGACTCGTACCAGCGCTCGACCTGCGGAAACTCGCTCAGGTCGACCTTGTGCCGCTCGTGCCGCCAGGCCCAGCCGAGGATCGCGAAGTCGGCGATCGAAAGTTCGTCGGCGAACCATTGGCGGCCGGCCAGGTGCTTGTCCATCACGCCGTACAGGCGCCGCGTTTCCTTCGAGTAGCGTTCGAGCCCGTAGTGACGGTCCCGCTCGTTGTCGAGCCCGAGAAAGTGATGGACCTGGCCGGGCATCGGGCCGAAGCCGCCCATCTGGAACATCAGCCATTCGAGCACCGGGATGCGCGCGCGCAGGTCCTTCGGCCAGAACTTGCCGGTCTTCTCGCCGAGGTAGATCAGGATCGCGCCCGACTCGAAGACGCTGACCGGCTTGCCGCCGGGGCCGTCCGGGTCGACGATCGCCGGCACCTTGTTGTTCGGGCTGATCTTCAGGAAGTCTTCGGCGAACTGTTCGTCCTTGCCGATATTGATCGTGTGCACGCGATACGGCAGTTCCATCGCTTCGAGCGCGACGCTGATCTTGCGGCAGTTCGGCGTATTCCAGGCGTAGAGGTCGATCGTCATCGTTTCGTCTCCCGGTCGGCTGTTTGTCGGCGGCCCGTGTTCGGCCCGGCACTGCAGATGTTACACTGTCGCATCTAGCGGGCTGTCGTCCGACAATCTACCCCGGAATCCCTTGTGACCCTCGCCCTGATCGTCCTGGCGAACGTGCTGGCCGGTGCGCTCAGCGTGCTCGCGGCAGCCGCATTGTCTCTTGGCGTGCTTGCCGGTCTCGTGCGCCAGATGGTCAGCCTGTCGGCGGGCCTGTTGCTGGCGACCGCGATCCTGCACTTGATTCCCGAGGCGATCGAATCGGGTGCCGACTTGCACGCGCTTGCCTGGACGCTGCTCGCCGGGCTGATCGCGTTCTTCCTGCTCGAAAAACTCGCGGTACTGCGCCACAGCCATCACCATGAGGGCGACGGGCACGATCACCACCACGGGCACGACCGCGAGGAGGCGGGCCCGGGCGGTGCGCTGATCCTGATCGGCGATTCGATCCACAACTTCGCCGACGGCGTGCTGATCGCCGCAGCGTTCATGATCGATCACCGGCTCGGCTGGCTGACCACGCTTGCCATCGCGACCCACGAGATCCCGCAGGAGATCGGGGACTTCATGGTGCTGTTGAACGCCGGCTATTCGCGGACTCGCGCGCTGGTATACAACGTGGCCAGCGGGCTGGCAGCCGTCTTGGGCGGCGTCGTCGGCTACTTCGCGCTGGCCGAGTCCCGCGCCTTTCTGCCCTTCGTGCTGATGCTGGCCGCGGCCAGTTTCGTTTACGTGGCGCTGGCCGATCTCGTGCCCGACCTGCATCGCCACGAGCGCCATCGAGGCCAATGGCTGTCGCAGTTCCTGCTGATGATGGTCGGCGTGGCGATCATCGCGCTGGTCACCGGGCAGCTGCACGCGCACTGAAGCTTCAGCGGCGCGGCGATCGGTTCAGGTCTCTCCCGCTCCTCGCGCGAGCCGCTGCATCAGCGCCTCGACCGCGGCCGCATCCAGTGTGGAATTGTCGTAGCGGATCAGTTCGGGGTACTGCGCCGGATCGGGGTCGAAGCGCCGCTTGCGGTATTCGTCCCAGTGATCGAGCTTGTAGCGGTCGCGATGGTCGCCGCGAGCGACGATCCGCGCCTTGGCCGTCGCTTCGTCGAGCCAGACTCAGACGACGCGGAT
>CALLYQ010000123.1 GCA_937858875.1 uncultured Lautropia sp.
AGCAGCACATCCGCCGCGAGAAGGCGACCAGCAACATCTGCACGGCGCAGGCGCTGCTGGCCAACATGGCGAGCTTCTACGCGGTCTGGCACGGCCCGAAGGGGCTGCGGCGGATTGCGCTGCGCGTCAACGCGATGGCCCGGCTGCTGGCCCGGCTCGTCGCGCCCGAAGTGCAGCCGGTGCACGCGCACTGGTTCGACATGCTGGTCTTCGACGTCGGCGACGCGCTCGCGGAAGTGAACGCGCGCGCCGCGCAGGCGCACATCAACCTGCGACAGTTCGCAGGCAGTTCGCTGGTCGGCATCGCGCTCGACGAGACCGTGCGCGCGGCCGACGTCGCCGACCTCGCCTGGGTACTGACCGACAGGCGCACGCCCGACGCGGCGCTTCATGCAGCGATCGACGCGCTCGCGGCCGAACCCGGCGACTCGATCCCGGCGGCACTGCGGCGCAGCGACCCGGTGCTGTCGCACCCGGTCTTCAGCATGCACCACAGCGAGACCGAGTTCGTCCGCTACCTGAAGAAGCTCGAGAACCGCGACATCTCGCTCGTGCACTCGATGATCCCGCTCGGCTCGTGCACGATGAAGCTCAACGCGGCGGCCGAGATGGCGCCGATCACCTGGCCCGAATTCGCGAACATCCATCCGTTCGCGCCGGCCGGGCAGGCGCAGGGCTACGAGGCGATGCTCAAGCAACTCGGCCACTGGCTGGCCGAGATCACCGGCTTCTCGGCCGTGTCGTTCCAGCCGAACTCGGGCGCGCAGGGCGAGTACGCAGGCCTGCACGCGATCCGCCACTACCTGCTCGCGCAGGGCCAGACCGAGCGCGACGTCTGCCTGATCCCGTCTTCGGCGCACGGCACGAATCCGGCTTCGGCGCAGATGATGGCGATGCGCATCGTCGTCGTGGCCTGCGATGCGCAGGGCAACATCGACATGGACGACCTGAAGCGCAAGGTCGACCAGCATCGAAGCCGGCTGGCCGCGCTGATGGTCACCTACCCGTCCACGCACGGCGTCTTCGAAGACACGATCGTCGAGGTCTGCCGGCTGGTTCACGACGCCGGCGGCCAGGTCTACATGGACGGCGCGAACCTGAACGCGCAGGCCGGGTTGACCAAGCCCGGACTCGTCGGTGCCGACGTCTGCCACCTGAACCTGCACAAGACCTTCTGCATCCCGCACGGCGGCGGCGGCCCCGGCATGGGCCCGATCGCCGTGGCCGCGCACCTGGCGCCGTACCTGCCCGCCGATCCGCGCAGCGGCCAGAGCGGCGGCGTGTCGGCCGCGCCGTACGGCAGCGCGCTGATCACGACGATCTCGTGGATGTACATCCGGATGATGGGCGCCAGCGGCATCCGCAAGGCCACCGAGTTCGCGATCCTGAACGCGAACTACGTGGCGGCCCGGCTGGACCCGTATTTCCCGGTGCTGTACCGCGGGGCCTCGGGCAGCGTCGCGCACGAGTGCATCGTCGACATGCGCGAACTGAAGGCCGAATACGGCGTCAGCGCCGAAGACGTCGCCAAGCGCCTGATGGACTACGGCTTCCACGCACCGACGCTGTCGTTCCCGGTCGCCGACACGCTGATGATCGAGCCGACCGAATCCGAGTCACTGCCCGAACTCGATCGCTTCTGCGACGCGATGATCGCGATCCACGGCGAGCTGCAGAAGATCCGCAGCGGCGAATGGAGCCGCGACGACAACCCGCTGAAAAACGCGCCGCACACGGCGGCCGAGATCGCCGGCGACTGGCGGCACGGCTATTCGCGCGACACGGCGGCGTTCCCGCTGCCCTGGGTGCGCGAGGCCAAGTACTGGCCTCCGGTCAAGCGCGTCGACAACGCGGCCGGCGACCGGCAACTGATCTACAGCTGCCCGCCGATCGACGACTATGTCGACGAGCCGCCATCCACGCCTGCCGACGCGCCACCCGCCCGCTCGGAATCCGCCGAAACGACCGCCGACGCGCTGCAGAACTGAGACAACGCCATGACCGACACCAGACGCGTTCCGCTCGATGCGCTGCACCGCCAGGCCGGCGCGAAGATGGGCCCGTTCGCCGGCTGGCAGATGCCGATCCAGTATCCGGCAGGCCTGAAAGCCGAGCACATGCATACGCGCGAGGCAGCCAGCCTGTTCGACGTCTCGCACATGGGACAACTGCGGGTCGCCGCCACCGATGGCCGGCCGACGACGCTGCATTCGCAACTCGAGGCGGCGCTGCCGGTGGACTTCGGCGGCTGGGCGGAGAACCACCAGAAGTACTCGTTCCTGCTCAACAGAGCCGGCGGCATCGAAGACGACCTGATGGTCACCCGGCTCGACGACGGCACGCAGGGCGAAGTGCGGATCGTGACCAACGCCGGCAACCGCGAGCAGGACCTGCACTGGCTGCGCTTCCGCTGTCCGAAGCTCGAGTTCGAGTGGATCGACGAAGCGCTGGTCGCGCTGCAGGGACCGGCCGCCGAATCGGTACTCGAGGCGCTGGACCCGCGCGCCGCCGAACTGAGCTTCATGCAGACGGCCACGCTCGACCTGCTCGGTGCGCAGTGCTTCACCAGCCGTTCCGGCTACACCGGCGAAGACGGCTTCGAAATCTCGATGCCGGTCGAACAGGCCGAAGCGATCGTCGCGCGGCTGCTCGAGAACCCGGCGGTCAAGTGGGCCGGGCTGGGCGCGCGCGACACGCTGCGTCTCGAGGCCGGGTTGCCTCTGCACGGCAACGACATCTCGGCACGCAGCACGCCGGTCGAGGCCGGACTGTCCTTCGCGATCCCGAAGTCGCGCCGTACCGAAGGGGCGAAGGCCGGCGGCTTCCCTGGCGCCGAAACGATCCTGCGGCAACTGGCCGAAGGACCGCGCCGGCGCCTGGTCGGCCTCGTCTCCCACGACACGGTGCCGATCCGTGCGCATTCGGCGATCGTCGACGCCGACGACAACACGGTCGGCGCCGTCAGCAGCGGCACCGTCTCGCCGACCCTCGGCCACCCGGTCATGCTGGCCTGGATCGACCGCGTCGCGCTCGACCGCGCGGCCGTCTCGCCGCTGCGCGCGGTCGTTCGCGACCGGCGGCCCTCGCTGCAGGTCACGCCGCTGCCCTTCGTGCCGAAACGCTACAAGCGCTGAAGCGGCGGGAGCGCGGGCGCGGCTTCGTCCGCGCCCCGCTCCACGTCCGGCCCTCCGCTCCCCGCTTCCCGCTCGCCGATCCCGGCGCCGCATCCGCGCTCCCCGCTTCCTGCGCCGCATCCACGCTTGTACCCGGCGCCCTCCGTGCTTAGACTTCGGGCACTAAAACCCGATACCCAGCGGAGGGGACGATGATCGGAAGGACACTGGTCCGTATCGCCACGGCGGCGGCTCTGTTGACACCTGCGCTGGCGCTCGCCGGACCGACGCTCGATGCAATCAAGTCGAAGGGCGTGCTGCGCTGTGGCGTGCACACCGGCCTCGCCGGCTTCTCCGCACCCGACGCCAAGGGCGACTGGACCGGGATCGACGCCGAGTTCTGCAAGGCGGTCGCCACGGCGATCGTCGGCGATCCGAAGAAGGTCGAATACGTGCCGACCAACACGCAAAACCGCTTCACGGTGCTGCAGTCAGGCGAGGTCGACATCCTGTCGCGCAACACGACCTGGACCGCCACGCGCGACTCGACGCTCGGCGCCGTCTTCCTCGGCACCTGGTTCTACGACGGCCAGGGCTTCATGGTGCCGAAGAAGATCGGCGTGACGAAGGCGTCGGAGCTCGACGGAGCCACCGTCTGCGTGCTGCCCGGCACGACCACCGAGCTGAACCTCGCCGACTACTTCCGCAGCAAGGGGATGAGCTTCAAGCCGGTCGTCGTCGCCGAACTCGCGCAGCTGACGCAGGCCTTCTTTTCCGGCCGCTGCGACGTCTTCACGACCGACATCTCGGGCCTGGCCTCCACGCGGCTGACCGCGCCGAACAAGGATGACTACCTGATCCTGCCCGACGCGATCTCCAAGGAACCGCTCGGCCCGCTCGTGCGCCGCGGCGACTGGGAATTCTTCACGATCGCCAAGTGGACGCTGTTCGGCCTGATCGAGGCCGAGGAGTACGGGGTCACGTCGGAGAACGTCGAGAAGATGAAGGCCGAGAGCAAGGACCCGGCCGTCCAGCGAATGCTCGGCGCCTCCGGCGACATCGGCAAGGGTCTGGGCCTGGACAACGACTGGCTGGTGCGCGTGATCAAGGCGGTCGGCAACTACGGCGAGATCTACAAGCGCAACATCGAGCCGCTCGGCCTCGAACGCGGCCTGAACGCCCAATGGCGCGACGGCGGTCTGATGTACGCACCGCCGATCCGCTGAGAGTGCTTTCGAACGAACGGACTCGCGGCATCGTCTGGCAACTGCTGCTGCTTGCGGCGGTCGTCGGCGTCGGCTGGTATCTGTTCGACAACACGCAACACAATCTCGCGCAGCGGCAGATTCGGGTCGGCTTCGACTTTCTCGGGCGCGAGGCAGGGTTCGAGATCGCTGAGGCGCGGATCGCGTATTCGCCGGCCGATACGTACGGCCGCGCGTTCCTGGCCGGGATCTCGAACACGCTGTGGGTCTCGGCGCTGGGGATCGTCGCGGCGACGCTGCTCGGCACGCTGATCGGCATCGGTCGCCTGTCGACGAACTGGCTGGTCGCACGGCTGGCCGGTGGCTACGTCGAGTTCATGCGCAACATCCCGCTACTGCTGCAACTGTTCATCTGGTACGGACTCTTCACCGAACTGCTGCCGCCGGTGCGCCAGGCACTCGCCTTCGGCGATCTCGCCTTCTGGAGCCAGCGCGGGCTGCGGATCGCCTGGCCGCAGCCGCACCCTGCCTGGCAAGTCGCCGGCTGGGCGCTGCTTGCCGGGATCGCGCTGGCGATCGGCTGGCGCCACGCGGCTCGCGCGCGCCAGCAACGCACCGGGCGCCAATGGCCGATGTTCGTGCCGGCGATGGTGCTGATGGTCGGCCTGCCGTTGCTCGCCTGGTGGCTGAGCGGAGCCCCGACCGACCTCGATCGGCCGGTGCTCAAGGGCTTCAACTTCGCCGGCGGGCTCGTCGTGACGCCCGAGTTCCTCGCACTGCTGATCGGGCTGTCGACCTACACGGCGGCCTTCATCGCCGAGGTCGTGCGCGCCGGCATCCAGTCGGTCGACCGCGGCCAGGGCGAGGCCGCGATGTCGCTCGGCCTGAGTCCGGCACAGCAACTGCGGCTGGTCACGCTGCCGCAGGCGCTGCGCGTGATCGTGCCGCCGATGACCAGCCAGTACCTCAACCTGACGAAGAACTCGTCGCTGGCCGTTGCGATCGGTTATCCGGACCTGGTCTCGGTGGCCAATACGTCGATGAACCAGACCGGCCAGGCGATCGAGGCGATCGTGATCCTGATGGCGGTCTACCTGGCGATCAGCCTGCTGATCTCGGTGTTCATGAACTGGTACAACGCGCGCGTGCGCCTGGTCGAGCGATGACGGGAGTTCATCGAATGCGCACGCATCCGGCCGCGGGAGCCGAATGATCGCCTGGCTGCGCAAGAACCTGTTTTCCGGCCCGTTCGACACGGCGCTGACCCTGCTCACGCTCGCGCTGCTGGCCTGGGTCCTGCCCGGCGCGCTGAACTGGCTGGTCTTCGACGCGGTCTGGGGCAACGCGCCGGTGACCGCCTGCGACGCAGTCCGCGGCGAGGGCGCCTGCTGGGCGGTCGTCTGGGAGAAGTTCCGCTTCATGATGTTCGGAATCTATCCTTACGACGAGCAATGGCGCCCGGCGATCGTCATCGTGCTGTTGTGCGCACTGCTCGTCGTCTCCGGCATCAAGCGCTTCTGGAACGCCTGGCTCGCCGCGATCTGGACTGCGGGCATCGCGCTGACCTGGTGGCTGATGGGCGGCGGCGCCGGCCTGCAGCCGGTGCGCTCCGAGCAGTGGGGCGGTCTGCCGGTCACGCTGATCCTGGCGATCTTCGGCATCGCATTCGCGTTCCCGCTCGGCGTCGCGCTGGCGCTGGGCCGGCGTTCCAAGCTGCCGATCGTGCGTGCGCTGTCGGTCGTCTACATCGAGGTCGTGCGCGGCGTGCCGCTGATCACCGTGCTGTTCATGGCTTCGGTGATGTTCGCGCTGTTCATGCCCGAGGGCATGCGCATCGACCAGTTGCTGCGCGCCCAGATCGCGATCATCCTCTTCGTTGCGGCCTACCTGGCCGAGGCCGTGCGCGGCGGGCTGCAGGCCGTGCCACGCGGCCAGTACGAAGCGGCCGAGGCGCTCGGGCTGTCGTACTGGAAGACGACCGGGCTGATCATCCTGCCGCAGGCGCTGAGAATCTCGATTCCGCCGATCGTCAACAGCTTCATCTCGCTGTTCAAGGACACCTCGCTGGTCGTGATCATCGCGATCTACGATTTCGCCTACGCGGTCAAGAAATCGGTCGAGACCGACATCGCCTGGCGCAAGTACTTCATCGAGGCCTTCCTGTTCTCGATCCTCGTCTACTGGATCTTCTGCTACGCGATGTCGCGCTACAGCCAGTGGCTCGAACGTGATCTGGCCCGCGGCCAGCAACGCTGAACCGCTGCCGCAAAAGCCCGACCCACGGCCCGCAGAAACCGACACACGACCCACCCGCCCGCCGATGCCCGCAAGCACAAACAGACCTCAGCCTGACGGCGATACGCCGGCGATCCTGATCGAGAACCTGAGCAAGTGGTTCGGCGACTTCCAGGTGCTCAAGGATATCGACCTGCGCGTGGCACGCGGCGAACGGATCGTCGTCTGCGGCCCATCCGGCTCCGGCAAGTCGACGCTGATCCGCTGCATCAACCGGCTCGAACCGCATCAGCAAGGGCGCATCGTCGTCAACGGCACCGAGCTGATCGACAACCTGAAGAACATCGACCAGGTTCGCTCCGACGTCGGCATGGTGTTCCAGCACTTCAACCTGTTCCCGCACCTGACGGTGCTCGAGAACTGCACGCTGGCCCCGATCTGGGTGCGCAAGCAGGCGCGCGCGAAAGCCGAAGCCACGGCGATGCAGTTCCTCGAACGGGTACGCATCGCGGACCAGGCGAAGAAATATCCGGGCCAGCTCTCCGGCGGGCAGCAGCAGCGCGTGGCGATCGCACGGGCGCTATGCATGACGCCGTCGATCATGCTGTTCGACGAACCGACCTCGGCCCTCGACCCGGAGATGGTCAAGGAAGTGCTCGATACGATGGTCATGCTGGCGCGCGAAGGGATGACGATGCTCTGCGTGACCCACGAAATGGGGTTCGCGCGCGCGGTCGCCGACCGCGTGATCTTCATGGACCAGGGCGAGATCGTCGAGCAGGCCGCGCCCGGCCCGTTCTTCGATTCGCCGAAGAACGAGCGAACGAAGCAGTTCCTCGGCCAGATCCTGCATCGCTGATCCGCAGAGCGGCTGACCCGCAGACAAGCATCGGCCAGACTGGCCAGGCGGCGAGCCCAGTCCTCTGACGACCTGTCAGATGTGCGCGACGACCTTGTCGAGCGCGTGCCGCATGTGCAGCGTGAGCCCGAGCGCCGCCTGGTCGTTGCCGCTCAGGATCCTGGACGACAGCGGCAGCCAGACACTTTCCTCGAAGCGTGCGTGCCCGGTGTACTCGGTCGCAAGGCGCTCGACCGCGGCGAGGTCGAGATCGGCTGGCTTGCCACGGGCGAGCTGCTTCATCGCCGGTTCGAGTTTCGCCCACTGCGCTTCGAGCGAGCGGTGTTCGCGAGTCAGCCGGGCGGCCAGCGACTGGACCAGCTCCTTTTCGTCGCCGGCGGCCGCGCTGCGCACGACGGCGGGAAACAGCGCCTCCTCCTCTTCGGCATGGTGCTCGAAGACCGCGTGGCGAAAGAATCGCACCATTTCGTCGGCGAACTTGCGCGCGGCTTCGGCGCCGGCCGGATCGGCGAGCATCCGCGGCAGTTCGCGCAGCCGCTCGAAGCGCGTCAGGATCCCGGCGTGGGCGTCGGAGAAATCGGCGATCGGTCCCTGGTCGCTGGATGTCATGGCGGACCTGCGAAGCTGTTGATGATTGCAGTCTGATGCCCGCCGGCGCGCGCCTGCTTGACCCAGGGCAAGCGCGGCATGCGCTACGACAGCGAACCGGACTCGAGCCGGAAGATCTTGCCCGGATTCAGGATATTGTCCGGGTCGAGCGCGCGCTTGATACGACGCATCAGGTCGAGCGCGTCGTCGCCGGCTTCTTCCTCGAGGAAGTCGACCTTGTGCAAGCCGATCCCGTGCTCGCCGGTGCAGGTGCCGTCGACCGACAAGGCCAGGCGCACGATCTCCCGGTTCAGCCGCTCGGCCTCCTCGACCTCCGCAGGATCCTGCGGGTCGATCAGCAGCACCGCGTGGAAGTTGCCGTCGCCGACGTGGCCGAGCAGCATCGTCGGAAACTTCGCCGTATCGAGGATCCGGCGCGCGCCGTCGATCGAATGGGCCAGCCGCGAGATCGGCACACAGGTGTCGGTCGAGATTGCCCGGCTTCCGGCGCGCACCTGCAGGCACGCGAAATACGCGTTGTGCCGGGCGTTCCACAGCCGCGTGCGGTCTTCCGGGCGGCTCGCCCATTCGAAGTCCTGGCCGCCCTGCTCGCGCGCCAGTTGCTGGACCAGCTCGGCCTGCTCCTTGACCGAGGATTCGCTGCCGTGGAACTCGAAGAACAGCGTCGGCGACTCGCGCAGCGTGGTATGGCTGTGCGCGTTGATCGCGCGGATCGTGTGCTCGCAGAGGAACTCGGAACGCGCGACCGGCACGCCGAGCTGGATCGTCTGGATCACCGTGTCGACGGCGGCTTTCATCGTCGGGAAACTGACGACCGCTGCCGAGATCGCCTCGGGGATCGGGTACAGGCGGACCGTAACCTCGGTGATCACGCCGAGCGTGCCCTCGGAGCCGACATACAGCCGGGTCAGGTCGTAGCCGGCCGACGACTTCTTCGCACGGCGCGCCGTGCGTACGATCCTGCCCTCGGCCGTGACCACGGTGAGTCCGAGCACGTTTTCCTTCATCGTGCCGTAGCGCACCGCGTTGGTGCCCGACGCACGCGTGGCGCTCATGCCGCCGAGGCTGGCGTCGGCGCCCGGGTCGATCGGAAAGAACAGGCCGGTGCTCTTCAGCTCCTCGTTGAGCTGCTTGCGCGTGACGCCGGCCTGAACGGTGACGGTCAGGTCTTCGGCGTTGATCGACAACACTCGGTTCATCTGCGACAGGTCGACCGAAACGCCGCCCTGCACGGCCAGCAGTTGGCCTTCGAGCGAGGAACCGACGCCATACGGGATCAGCGGCACCTTGTGCTGGCGGCACAAGCGCACGAGTTCGGCGACCTCTTCGGTGTCGTGCGCATAGACGACGGCATCGGGCGGCACGGCCGGAAACGGCGATTCGTCGCGGCCATGGTGCTCGCGCACCGCCTGTGCCGTGCTGAAGCGCTCGCCGAAGCGGGCACGCAGCGCATCGATCGCAGCCTGCGGCAAGGGACGGCGCAGCGCGGCGTCGAAGGCATAGGGGTGGTTCATCTGGATTCGTCTCCTGGTCTCGGCTCGATTGTAGTGCGGCGGGCTAAGATCTGTGCTTCACCGACCAGCAAGACTGCAGAAGATGGGCAATCGACTCTCGAAGATCGCGACACGCACGGGCGACGACGGCAGCACCGGCCTCGGCGACGGCAGCCGCACCAGCAAGGACAGCCTGCGGATCGATGCGATCGGCGAGGTCGATGAACTGAACTCGACGATCGGCCTGCTGCTGACCGAGCCGGTGCCCGACGGCATCCGAGACGAACTGATCGCGATCCAGCACGATCTGTTCGACCTGGGTGGCGAACTGTGCATTCCCGGCTTCGAGAACGTGTCCGAGGCGCAGGTCGCGCGGCTCGACGCGCTGCTCGAAGCGCACAACGCCGGGCTCGGCCGGCTGCAGGAATTCATCCTGCCGGGCGGCTCGCGTCCGGCCGCGATCGCGCACGTGGCACGCACGGTCTGTCGCCGCGCCGAGCGTTCGGTCGTTGCGCTGGCGCGCAGCGAGACGGTGCGCCCGGCCTGCCGCCAGTACCTGAACCGGCTGTCCGACCTGATGTTCGTGCTGGCGCGCGTGCTCAACCGCGAGGCCGGCCGCGGCGACGTGCTCTGGGAAAAGGACCGGGTCCGCGAGCGACCCGGAGGCTGAGCGCAACCGTCGCTCGCGGCTCAGGCGTCGCGCGCTGCCTCGAGGTACGAAACCAGCTTGGCGCTGGTCT
>CALLYQ010000124.1 GCA_937858875.1 uncultured Lautropia sp.
TGGATGCGCTTTCCGGTCGAGGTGCTGGCAGTCGCCTGTATCGTCGTCGGTGTGCTGCCGGGCATCACGATCGGTCCGCTGCTGCTGCATGCGACCTTTGCGGTGCTCGGGCCCGACACGCCGTACTACAGCCTGTCGATACACCTTTAGCGAGAAGCGTACATCGAGACTTCCGCGCGAATTGACGGGCGCCATGGCATTCCAGACGGGCGTCGAAGAGCGGCCGCCGCACGGACGAGTTGACCCTGGTGTGAAGCCAACGTGCGAAAGCGCGCCTTTCACCTCGCCCTCCCCCCGGGTTTTTCGCTTGGTGATTCGCGTGCGCGCCATCGCACGTCGACAAAGGCTGCGGTCAGGAGGGCAATGGTTCCGACCGCAGGAAATCCGGCTGCGCCGAGGTTGATGAACGCGCCCGCAATGGCGGCCGATCCCACCGCCTGGCCCGCGTTAAGCGCCGAATTCTGGTAGCCCACCATGCGGCCTCGTATCGCACGCCGGCTCGCCGCAGCTTCGAAGTTGAGCAGTCCCGTCGCGAGGCCGAGCGCAATCCCTTGCAGGCCGCCAAGTGCAACCAGCGCGGCGGGCGTATGCGCGATTGCCATGACTGCAAGAAGAAGAGCGCTCACCGCCACGCATCCCCGGGCAATTCGTACCCGTGCAGACTGTGGCGGAAGACGCGGCAGGATCGCTTGTGCGAGAAACATCCCCGCGCTGCAGGCCATGAAAAGCCCTGTCACGTCGCTGCTGCCCTGATGCAGCGGGCTGCGTGCGTAAAGCGAGGCGCCGATCTCGAACGCCCCGATCATGAATGCGGCGAGCACCGCCGTACCGACGAAGCTGTTCTCCTGTGTCGCTTTCACAGTCGGTTCATCGCGCAGAGGCGTATCGCGGGGAAGAGGCGTGCTCGCCGTAGTCGAGCTCACAGCGCCCAGCGCGATCGACACGAGCAGCGCCTGCGTGCCAAGCGCGAGCAGCACCATTTGATGCGCGGGCAAGTCGCCGGCGAGGGAAACGACCCAGCCCCCGAAGGCCGGGCCGGCAAAATACCCGAACAGAGTCGCACTGTTGAACCAGGCGACGCCCCGCGCTTGCCCCCCGGCAGGGGCGATTTCGTAAAGCATCGCGAGCGCCACCGGCCCCACCGCCCCGAAGGAAACGCCTGCGATCGCCTGATACGCGTAAAGCGCAGGAACAGAGTGCCAGGCGAGAAACGGAACCATCGCGGCGATCGCGCCCGCCAATCCGCCCAGCACAACCCTTCGGCGCGGCGCTCGGTCGGAAAGGCCGCCCCACAAGGGCGCCGACAGCGAAGCCGCTACGAGGAATACGACAGGAAGAA
The DNA here is from genome assembly GCA_937858875.1 of uncultured Lautropia sp. GTDB lineage: Bacteria > Pseudomonadota > Gammaproteobacteria > Burkholderiales > Burkholderiaceae_E > Zeimonas. Next base: position 1,340 of record CALLYQ010000124.1, read on the forward strand.
CGCCCTCGTGCCACGGGGACCCGGCACCGCTCGCCGCGAGATAGAGGGGAAGCACGGGAATCAGCGCGCCGAAGCCTAGCGCGACGCTGAACGCTGCGAGCAGCAAGGCCCGTTCTGTCGCGTTCGTCTGCTCGTGACGGGGTCGGCGCATTTACGGATGAAGTGACGAGCTCGAGCGTGCCACTTCAGCCCCGGCGGAGCCGTCAATGGGAGTCAGTTTTTGCGTCCTACGGCGACAACATCACCCCGCCGCACCAGGCACTCGGCTGGATCCCGGTGGTCTACGAGGACACCCTCGATGATCGACGTCAGCGGCATCTTGCCGTGCCGCGCTCCGGAGATCGCGGCGGGAACCCGAACGATCCGCGGCAGCACACGCGGAGCCTGCACGATCGCGACGCCGGCGCGGCGACCGAAGGCGTCCAGCCCATGCAGCTCGGCGATGAAGTTTAGGTCCATCCCGGCAGTTCCGAAATTCGACATGCTGCCGAGCCTCGATGACGATTTCGTGTCCTTCGTTCGGAATCCAGTCTACCGGGAAGCGTTCGAGATGCGGTAGATCGGCGCGGACTAATACCGGTTCTTGATCGGCTTGACCGGCCCTTTGAATCGCTCGCGGGCAGGCTTGCCTTTCAACGGCGGTAACTCGATCGTCGGCGGCGGTACGTGATAGTCGGGTATCTGGTCCAGCAGGTGCCGGATCAGGTTCAACCGGCCGCGCCGCTGGTCGTTGAAGTCGACGACGTGCCAAGGCGCCGCCTTCGTGTGCGTCGCCTCGAACATCGCGTCGCGGGCACGGCCATAGTCCGCGTAAAGCTCACGCGCCTTCAGGTCGATTGGCGACAGCTTCCAGCGTTTCAGCGGATCTTCCGCACGCTCGGCGAACCGCTCTTCCTGGTGCACCTGGTCCACCGACAACCAGTACTTGAAAAGCAGGATGCCGTCGTCGACGAGCAACCGCTCGAACTCCGGTGTCTGCTCGAGGAACCGCTCGTACTCTTCGTCGGTACAGAAACCCATGACCTTCTCGACTCCGGCGCGGTTGTACCAGCTGCGGTCGAACAGCACGAATTCACCCGCCGCGGGCAGGTGCGCGACGTACCGCTGGAAATACCACTCGGTGGACTCGCGTTCGGTGGGTTTCGGCAACGCGACGATCCGGACCTGACGCGGATTCAACTCCTCGGCGATCGTGTTGATCGCGCCGCCCTTGCCCGACGTGTCGCGGCCCTCGAACAATACGAGCAACCGTTTGCCGGTGTGTTTCAGGCAGTGCGCGAGGTCGTTCAGTTCAATCTGCAGCGGCTCGAGCGCCTTCTCGTATTCCTTTTTTTTCATCGCCTTCATCGTCGTCTCCGTTGCCGTCACCGCCACAGCAGCAGGATCGCTGCGCCACCGGCGACGGCAGCTGCGAACAGTACGAGGATTCGCACCCGCAGCGCCGGCGAGCCCGGTACGCAGGCTGCCGTGCCCTTGAACACGAGATTGGCCAGCGACGCGAGCAGGATCAGGCGCCCACGCGGTGGGTGCGTCCAGGCGCTGCTGCGCGGCGAGATTCGCCGTCGACAACGTGTGCGTCGACGTCGCTGAGGCCGCTGAACAGTGCCACCAGATACAGGATGCTCGAAAGCCGGGAACACTTTGCGCAGTCGCAGACGTTGTGCTCGCTGACAGGACGATCGGCGTCGATGGTTAACATATTCAACACATGCCGACTCCCTCCTTGCGACGTTTCCATTTCTTCGTCGCACACGCATCAGTCTATGCGTGCCCTGCCAACGGGAACCGGTCAGGGAGGTTACATTTCATTCATGTTGCTTGCATGCGCGCTACAGCCACCCGTCGCGAAACCCGGCCCGTCGAAGTCCAGTCACGACGTATCGGCACGAGCGCATCAGCCGCCAGAGAAGCTCGGAACGGTAGTTCTCGCACATCAACACGACCGGCCCCAGATTGATGCCGAAGTGGTACGGCGAGGTCCAGCCGGTTCCCCCCTCGACGTCATCGGAAAAGGTCAGATTGAAGCTGCAGCGGAAGCAATACTTGCCGGTTACCTGCGGGTACACGTCCTGGAAATTGCGGACGGCCGACAGAACGATCTCGGGAGCGAACGGTAACGAGGCAACAATTGCCCACGGCGCAACGGTGC
>CALLYQ010000125.1 GCA_937858875.1 uncultured Lautropia sp.
CCGGCCCTCGAGGTGCAGCACGCCGCTCGCCCCATCGGCACCGAGCCGAAGCCACTCGTTCGCTCGCACGCCTGCCGACAGTGCCAGCGTGGGCACGGGCACCGGCGTGACGCGCGCGGTGAACTGTCCCGGCAACGGGATCGCCTCGCCCATCCGGTAGTCGTGGACCAGGCCCTTGAATACCGGTGGCGCATCGGCGCGATAGGCGATCTCCCAGACCTCGGCCTCCTGGACCGGTCGCTCGAAGCCCACGACGAAGCTCGATCGCGCCGCGGCATGGACGATAGCCGCAACCGTGCTCTCCCGGTCCGACCGGTACACGTGGACGTCGGCCAGCGAGTCAGCATCGAGCAGCGACAGCGGCGCCGGTCCGCTGCCGCCGATCGCCAGCAACTGCCCTGCAGGATCCGAGACCGCGAGTTGCGTGGGCCGCATCGGCAGCGCGCGTCGGCCGCTTTCGCGCAGCGACGGCAGCGCATAGGCCAGCAGACGACCCGCTTCGGTGACTGCGATGGCCCGCGTACCGCTGGCCGCGAATGCCGGCGCAGCCACCGCAGGCTCCGCCAGTATGGCGTCCGCCAGCCGGCGGCCGTCGGAGCAGGCGAGCAGGCCGATCTGCCGCGCGCCGGTCCGCCCCACCAGCAGCCAGTCGCCTGAATCGGCGAGCGCCGCTCGACCGTGTGCGGCGCTCGCGCAAGCCAGCGCCGCCAGGACAAAAAAGACGGCCCCGAAGGGCCGCCGAACTCTCACGAGGAAAAAAGGTTTGCTGGTTCGCGCGAACCGCTCAGTAGATGTCGTTCTGCGTGTTGTGGACGTTGAACTTGCCGGTCGGCGTCTTGATCCGCTCGTCCTTGATCACGGCCTTCAGCTTGCGGGTCTTGTCGTCGACGACGACGATCGCCGATTCCTGGTTCAGCGCGCTCCAGACCGAGAACCAGACCTCGTCGCCGGCCTTGTTGTACTCCGGCTGCGTGATGCGCCGCGCGCCTTCGCCCACACCGGCCCACTCGCCGATCGGCAGCACCTCGTAAGGCTTGTCGAGGTTCTCGAGGTCGAACACGGCGATCGACTGGGCGATCTTGGGATCCGGGTTCAGCGGGGTGTCGACCCAGAGATTCTTCGACTTCGGATGGGTCTTGATGAACAGGTTCCCGCCGCCCTGCGCCTTCAGCGACTGAACGAGCTTCCACGCGCTGTCCGGGTGCTTTTCGGGGTCCGTGCCGATCAGCGCGATCGTTTCGTCGCCGAGGTGGCCGGTGGCCCAGACGGGGCCGAACTTCGGGTGCACGAAGTTGGCGCCGCGGCCCGGGTGCGGTATCGCGCCCACGTCGACCAGTGCGGCCAGCTTGTTCTCCTTGCTGTCGACGACCGCGATCTTGTTCGAGTTGTTCGCTGCAACCAGGAAGTAACGCTTGCTGGCGTCCCAACCGCCGTCGTGCAGGAAGCGCGCGGCACCGATCTCGGTGGTCTTCAGGTTGTCCAGGTCGGTGTAGTCGACGACGAGAACCTTGCCGGTCTCCTTGACGTTGACGATGAACTCGGGCTTGTCGTGCACGGCGACGATCGCCGCGACGCGCGGTTCCGGGTGGTACTCCTGCGTGTCGACCGTGGTGCCGCGAGTGCTCTGGATCTTGAGCGGCTCCAGCGTGTCGCCGTTCATGATCACGTACTGCGGCGGCCAGTAGGCGCCGGCGATCGCGAACTTGTCCTCGAACCCCTTGGCCTTTGACGTATCGACCGACCGCGCCTCGAGCCCGATGCGGATCTCGGCGACGTTGTCGGGCTTCTCCATCCACATGTCGATCAGGTTGATCTTGCCGTCGCGCCCGATAACGAACAGGTAGCGGCCGGAAGCCGACATCCGCGAGATGTGCACCGCGTAGCCGGTCTTGACGATGTTGATGATCTTCTTCGACGCGCCGTCGATCAGCGCGATCTCGCCGGTGTCGCGCAGCGTGACCGAGAACAGGTTGGTGATGTCCCAGTCGTTCATCTTCTTCGTCGGACGCTTCTCCGGCGGGACGATGACCTTCCAGGTTTCCTTCATCTGGGGCATGCCGAATTCGGGCGGCGTCGGCGGCTCATGCTGGATGTAGCGCGCCATCAGGTCGACGTCGTCGTCGGTCAGGTCGCCCGAGGTGCCCCAGTTCGGCATTCCGGCCGGCGAACCGTACTTGATGAAGGTCTTCAGGATTTCCGAGCCGCGCTCGATCGTGATGTCCGGGGTCAGCGGCTTGCCGGTGGCCCCCTTGCGCAGCACGCCATGACAGCCGGCGCAGCGTTCGAAGTAGATGTTCTGCGCTTTCTGGAACTCCGCCTCGGTCATCGGCGGCGCTTTCGGGTTGATGCTGTGGTGCATCGGTTCGGCGGCGAGCGGGGATCCGCCTGCCTGGTACTCCAACTCCGGCTTGGCGAGGTCGCGATGCGGCGTCTCGTCGACCTTCTGGGCCTGTGCAAAGGCCGGCCCGGATGCCGCGAAGAGGCCTGCCACCAGGCCAGCGATCGGCAACCACTTACGCTCCACTTTCATCTACCTTCTCCTTGTTGACCGACTTGATGCTCTTGCACTGCATCAATGCGAGCATTGTTCTTCGCCGCTGCGCCGGGCTCCTTGACACAAAGCAAGTTGCCGCCGCGCTCCCGCCCGGCCCCGCAAGCTTCGGCGGTTTCGGTGACACTCGCAAGTCGCATTTCCCTGTCTCGGGCACCCCGGCGTCGCACCATTCGAGCCGAACCGGATCGCCGCTTCGGGGCGGCGCGCGCGCCGGTGGCTACAATCCGCCGGTGCGCGTGCTCCGACTCGTCAAGATCGCATTCGTCGCCTGGCGTTACGGCCTCGACGAAATCGCCGCCGCCGGCGCTGCGGCGACGCTGCGTTCGCGCTGGGCATCGCGCGGCGTTCGGTGGCTGCATCTCGGGCGCCGGCTCGACGCGCCGCGCGGCCAGCGTCTGCGCGAAGCGCTCGAAAGCCTCGGCCCGATCTTCGTAAAGTTCGGCCAGGTGCTGTCGACGCGGCGCGACCTGCTGCC
>CALLYQ010000126.1 GCA_937858875.1 uncultured Lautropia sp.
AGTGAATCGGCTACGCGGAACAGCGTGCGCGCCAGTCGCGTCTGCCACCCGGAGCCGATCTCTTCGCCGGCCTTCAACTCGCCGGTACGCGCAAGCAGTTCGCCGGAAGCGTCGTAGACCGAAATACTGCCCGCGGCCCGCGCCAGCGAGCGCGAAGCCGATTGCCACAGCGCGATCCGCGGATCGCTGGCCGCCCGTTCGCTGTCGGCCTTGGCTGGCGCCAACAGGCCGGTATCGAGCTGGCCCTCGACCCGACGCGAACCGAGGTAGTCGACGTCGACGATCCGTATGCGCAGCAGCTCAGGCTCCGGATCGATCTCGATCTCCGCGAGCCAGCCGTCGGTCCGCTCGACCGGCTGCACGCGAATCTCGCGCATCTCGGCACTTCGGTCACCGAAGGAAACGATCAGTTCGTCGCCGGTGAGCCGGACGCCGTCGCGAATCTGCGGGCGTACCAGCCGCTCGTCGTCGGAATCCACCAGCAGGTACAGCTTGCCGGGCGCCGACTGTGAACGCGCCACGCGCAGCGTCGCACTGACCGACCTCGCCCCTCCCCTGCGCGAGCTCACGTCGATCAGCGGCTGGGCGCCGACGGCAAGCCACTCGTCGGCTCGCTGGTCCACGTCGATCACGTCGAGGCTCGCCACCGGCACCGAGCGAATCGAGTCGGGGCGCGGCGTGGCGTCGGGCGGCAGAAACAGTTCAGGGCGTTCGTGCAGCGGCACGGCAAGGTTGCGTGCGCTGATGTCCAGCGTTTCGAGGCGCTCGTTGCGCGCCAGCTCGGTCATCAACTCGACGAAGCGCAGGCCGATCAGCGGCAGCACCAGCAAAGGGACCAGCGAAAGCACCAGCGTGAACCGCAGGCCGATCGGCAGCCGCCACCGCCAGTTGCCGCGCCGCGACGCCATCCTCAGGAACCTGCCAGGCCCCGGCGACTTGCCCGGCCGTGAACCGCGCGACCCATCGGGCGCTCAGTCGCGGACGAGGAACCGGTAGCCGAGCCCGTAGACGGTCTCGATCGCGTCGAAGTTCTTGTCGACCGCCTCGAACTTGCGGCGCAGCCGCTTGACGTAGGAGGTGACCGTCTGGTCGTCGACGACGAGGTTCGCCTCGCGCATCAGCGCATCGCGGTCGCGCACGTGTCCGGGATGAGCGGCCAGCGTGTGCAACATCCAGAACTCGGTCACCGTCAGCGACACCGGGATGCCGCGCCAGCTCGCCTCGAAGCGGGCGACGTCGAGGCGCAGCGGGCCGCGCACCAGCGGTTCGCTGCGATCGGCCGGTTGCGCGACGGCGTCGGCGCGACGGAACAGCGCCGTGACCCGCGCAAGCAGGTGCGGCAGGCTGACGTTCTTCGTGATGTAGTCGTCGGCACCGAGCCGCAGGCCCGAGACGATGTCGATCTCGGAATCGCGTGCCGACAGCATCAGGATCGGCAGTGCCGGCGCGCGTTCTCGCAACCATCGGCACAGCTCGAAGCCGCCATCGGGTTCGTCGCCCAGGCCGACGTCGATGATCGCCATGTCGGGCAGCCGGATCTGCATGACCTGCTGCGCCTCGGCGCGACTGCCGAAAGTGGCGACCTCGAAACCCTGGCGCGCGAGCGCGTCGCGCAGGTTCTCGCGGATCGCCGGTTCGTCTTCGATGACTGCGATACGTCTTGCCATGGCTTCACTCTAGCGCAAACCGGACCTGCCCCGGGAATGCCCGATTCGCTACCGATTGCATCTTTGTGCCGCCTCGCGCCTGCTCATCGCAAGCTCGACAATTGCAAGCTTTTCCAATGGTCCCCGCCCGTCGGGCGGAAGGAAAGCTTCGGGAATGCAGGGAATGCAGACTACCAACGGCTCGGCCTCGCCATCGACCGACTGGCGCGAATGGGCCGCCTTCCTCGGCTACGTCCTGGTCGCCGCGCTGCTGATTTCCATCGCACTCGCCTCGATCGTACTCGTGTTGACCGTTCCGACCGACGACGATTCGTCGGCAGCGCTCGTCGTCGGACAACCCGCCTCCACGTCGCCGATTGCGCCCGCAAGCCTGGCCAAGCCCGTCCTGCTCCCCGGCCAGGGAACGCGCCTCGAGCGTACCGATCTGCCGGTAACGCTGGTCAAGTGATCCTGCTGCCGCGGCCGAGCGTTCAGCGGCCGTGGCAAAGCTTGTACTTGCGGCCGCTGCCGCACGGGCAGGGGTCATTGCGCCCGACCTTGGGGCCCTCCCGCCGAACCGTCTCCACCTGCATGTCCTGCGGCAAGGTGCCTGCCTTGCGGAACGGACGAAAGAATTCGTGGATGTCGGCCACGTCGGCGATCATCTGGTCGATCGCCGCTTCGCGCTCGCGGCGCGCCAGCTTTTCACCTGCAGCCGGCCCCTCGTCGTCCAGCGTCGAAGCCAGCAGTTCCACGGCATCGAGTGCGTCGGCGAATTCGCCCTCGTCGAGCAGCGCATCCCAGCCGTCGGGGCGCATCTCGGCGCCTCGCAGGAAGCCCACCGCCCAGGCCACGCCGTCGGGTTCGTCGTTTTCATCGTGCGCGAGCACCGGCACGAAGCGCTGCTCGTCCAGGGTCGCGTCGACCTGCCTGAAGTGACGCTCGATCATCTGCAGCAGCTGCGGCGAGGCCGATTCGACGACTTCGGCGTGATCGTCGAAACCGAAGATTTCCGGAAGGTATTCGTCGGGCGGGACCTTTTCGGCGCCGCAGACCAGCGCTGCGAGGAAACCGTCGAGCTCCTCGACGACCATTGCGTCTTCGGGATTCGCTTCTTCGAGCAGGCGCTCGAGCAGATCGAGCTCGGCTTCGGTCAGCGGGCCGTTGCCGGAAGCGGGCGCAGCGCCGGCGGTGGCGGCAGTCTCGTCGGAGTTCATGCTCGCCATCTTACGCGCTGTCCTGCAGGCCCAGCGGGCCGGGCCGGCGCGGAAATCGTTCAGAATCGGCGGCCGAAGGACAGGACATGGATCCCGACAGGAGGAAGAAGATGGGCAGACTCGAAGGCAAGCGCGCGATCGTCACGGGCGCCGGCAGCGGCATCGGCCGCGCCAGCGTCCGGCTGTTCGCCCGCGAGGGAGCACGCGTGCTGGCGATAGACCGCAGCGCCGACGCGGTCGAGGAGACCGTGGCGATGGTGCGCGCCGATGGCGACGAGGCGATCGCGCTGGCCGCCGACGCCGGCGACGAAGATTCGGTACGCGGCTTCGTGGCCCGGGCGCTCGAAGCCTTCGGCGGCCTCGACGTCGTCTACGCGAACGCGGGCATCAGCGGCGGCGACATTCCGCTGTTCGAGCAAGACGTCTCGCTGTGGACCGAGGTGCTGCGCGTGAACCTGATCGGCCCGTTCCTGGCGATCAAGCACGCCGGCCCCCACATGGTCGAGCAGGGGCACGGTTCGATCGTCTGCACGGCCTCGGTCGCCGCGCTGCGGTCGAACGCCGGCGGCAATCCGTACAGCGCCAGCAAGGCGGGCGTCGTAAGCCTGGTGCAGACGGCTGCCAATTCGCTGTGGGGTACCGGCGTGCGGATCAACGCGGTCTGTCCGGGGCTGATCGAGACCGGCATGACGAAGCCGGTCTTCGACTACGCGCGCTCGCGCGGCAGCCAGGACAAGCTGGGCCAGTTGAACCCGACGCTGCGCTACGGGCTGCCCGAAGAGATCGCCGCGATGGCCGCCTTCCTGGCCAGCGACGAGGCTTCGTACGTGAACGGCCAGGCGATCGCCGTCGACGGCGGCCTGAGCAGCACGCACCCGTTCAAGCGACGGCGGGCCTGAGCGGAGGCGGTCCGGCTCAACGGCGCGCTTCGTGCAGCACGATCATTTCGAATCCGACGCCGTCGCCGGCCTCGTCGCCGACCCAGATGTGGCCGTCCTGCACGTTGACGCTCAACCGCATCGCGCGCCGGGCCAGCGCTGCAAGGCCGGCGGTGGCCTGCGGCGGTACCGCCACGACCTCGAGCCCGTCGTTGCGCGCCATCAGTGCCGCGTTCTGCGACCACCAGACGTCGGCGCGCCTGCCGCCATAGCTGAGCACCGAAACGCGCGCGGCACGCCCGCAGGCGCGTCGGACACGGCGTTCGTCGGGCCAGCCGACGTCGATCCAGTGTTGGACGAGACCGGTGGGATCGCGCCGCCATAAATCAGGCTCGTCGTCGGTCGATAATCCGCGTCCGAACGCGAACCCTTCGCCCGCGTGCAGCGCGAACGCCAGCAGCCGCACCATCATCCGCTCTTCGGTCTCGGACGGGTGCAGCGCGACCGTCAGTTCGTGGTCGCCGTAGTAGCCGCGGTCGATGTCGGCGATCGACAGCTGGGCCTTGTGGATCGTCGAGCGCAATGCCATCGCGGCACTTTACACGGTGCGCTCGAGCCGCCGCGAGCACCGCCACGGCCCGGGGCAGCGGCCGCCAGCCCCGCCGCGCGCAGGCTGCGGAGCGACCGACGCGCCGCCCCGCGATCCTTCTGCGTGATCAGCCGCGCGGTCCGCGCTTCTGTTCGCCGCGCTTCGCCCGGTCGGCAAGCTTCTGGCGCTGCTCGGGCGTGAGCAGCTTCCAAAGCTCGTTCTCGTTGCGCGCGCGGAGCTGGACCATCTCGGCCATCGCCTTCGCGGCCCGCTCGCCGATCGCCGCCGCCTTCGCCTCGTCGTAGCCGTCGGACATCGAGAGCGTGCGCAGTTCGCGATGCGCGTGGCGCAGAGCCTTGCCCTGCTCTCGGAACTTCGGCGCCGCGGCATGCCGCAGCTCGAACAGCTTGTCGCGCTGCTCCTCGCTCAGGTCGAGGCCGCGCATCGCACGCGGACCGAAACCGAATCCGCCCATGTGATCGCCGCCGTGGTGATGCATCCGGTGCTCGCCGTGACGGTCATGGCGGTACATCCGTTCGTGGCGCGGCGAGGCATCGTCGCGCTGCATGCCGGCCCGCGGCGCGTCGCCACCCGGAGCCTGACCGCCCTGGGCGCTGACCAGCATCGGCGCGCCGATGGCGAGGGTGCCGGCGACGGCCAGGCCGGTAAGAAGACGCTTGTTCATGTTGACTCTCCTTGTCGAATCAGCTTGCGAATCAGCTTGCGGGCGAAGCGGCCGTGCCGCGCTGCCCTCCTGCCCTGTCGCGGAATCCGTCCGGCTCAGGGCACGGTCGAATCGTGCGCCAAGGCTGCGTTAACCGGGGTTCGGAGCGTGTAAAGCTTGGTAAACGTCGATCCGGACGGGGGCGGGGCGGGATTTGCATGGCCAGGCCGAGGCTATGATCGCTGTCATGTCGCTGGAACTTCCTGATCGGGTCCTTTTCCCCTAGAACATCGTGGCACGCGTCCTGCTCGTCGACGACGACGTCGAACTCGCGTCGATGCTCGTCGAATACCTGGGCCAGGACGGCTTCGAGGCCGAGGCCGTTCATGACGGCGAAACCGGCAGCGCCCACGCGGTCGAAGCCGGCTTCGATATCGTGGTGCTCGACGTGATGATGCCGGGAATCGGCGGCATCGAGGCGCTGAAGCGGATCCGCGCGCGCAGCAACGTGCCGGTCGTCATGCTGACGGCGCGCGGCGACGACATCGACCGGATCGTCGGCCTCGAGCTTGGCGCCGACGACTACGTTCCGAAGCCCTGCACGCCGCGCG
>CALLYQ010000127.1 GCA_937858875.1 uncultured Lautropia sp.
CGGCTACCTGCTCGAGTCGCTGCAGGCGCAGGCCGGTACCGAGCCGCTGATCCCTTTGTTCGAAGGCGAGCGCTACGCGCCGCCCGGCCACGAAAGCTTCGCCGAGGGCGAGGGTGCGCAGTGGGTCGTGGCCTGGACCGACGATGGCGCGCTGGTGCGCGAGTCCTACGTGAACCTGATTCCGACACGGGCCGGCGGCACGCACGAGGCGGGCCTGCGCGAAGGGCTGTTCAATGCGGTCAAGGGCTTCGTCGAACTGCACGGCTTGCAGCCCAAGGGCGTCAAGCTGCTGCCCGAAGACGTGTTCGCGCGCGCCAGCTTCGTGCTGTCGGCGCGTGTGCTCGACCCGCAGTTCCAGGGCCAGATCAAGGAGCGGCTGAACTCGCGCGACGCGGTGCGTCTGGTCGCGCTGCTGACCCGCTCGCGGCTCGAGCTGTGGCTGAACGAGCATGTCGAGTACGGCCGCAAGCTGGCCGAGCTGGTGATCCGGCAGGCGCAGGCGCGCAGCCGCGCCTCGCAGAAGGTCGAGAAAAGGAAGAGCTCCGGCGTGGCCGTGCTGCCCGGCAAGCTGACCGACTGCGAATCGACCGATATCTCGCGCAACGAGATCTTTCTGGTCGAGGGCGATTCGGCCGGCGGATCGGCCAAGATGGGCCGAGACAAGGAATTCCAGGCGATCCTGCCGCTGCGCGGCAAGGTGCTCAACACTTGGGAGACCGAACGCGACCGGCTGTTCGCGAACAACGAGATCCACGACATCGCCGTGGCGATCGGCGTCGATGCGCATGGACCGAACGACGATCCCGACCTGTCGGGGCTGCGCTACGGCCGCATCTGCATCCTGTCCGACGCCGACGTCGACGGCGCGCACATCCAGGTGCTGTTGCTGACGCTGTTCTTCCGGCATTTCCCGAAGCTCGTCGAGCGTGGCCACGTGTTCGTCGCTCGCCCACCGCTGTTTCGCGTCGACGTCCCGGCGCTCGGCAAGCGGCCGCTTCGCAAGCTGTACTGCCTCGACGAAGGCGAGCTGAAACACGTAGAGGACAAGCTGCGCAAGGACGGCGTGCGCGAGGGCAGCTGGACGATCTCGCGCTTCAAGGGCCTCGGCGAAATGAACGCCGAGCAGTTGTGGGAGACCACGATGAACCCCGACACGCGGCGACTGCTGCCGGTGCGGCTCGGCGAGTTCGACCGCAGCGCCACGACCGCGCGCTTCACGATGCTGATGGGCAAGGGCGAAGCGGCGGCCCGGCGTGCCTGGCTCGAAGAGCACGGCAACGAGGCCGAAGTGGACATCTGAACATTCCGATAGCAATCGATGCTCGAACAGGATGACCTTTTCTCGAACGACGCGTCCGACGACGAGTCGCTGACGCTCGCGCAGTACGCCGAGCGCGCCTACCTCGACTACGCGGTCTCGGTGGTCAAGGGCCGCGCGCTTCCCGACGTCTGCGACGGACAGAAGCCGGTGCAGCGGCGCATCCTGCACGCGATGAACGAGATGGGGCTCGGCCCGTCGGCGAAGCCGGTGAAGTCGGCGCGCGTCGTCGGCGATCTGCTCGGACGCTTCCACCCGCATGGCGACGTGGCCGCCTACGACGCGATGGTGCGGATGGCGCAGGGCTTCACGCTGCGCTATCCGCTGATCGACGGGCAGGGCAACTTCGGCTCGCGCGACGGCGACGGCGCGGCGGCGATGCGCTACACCGAGGCGCGGCTGACGCGGCATGCCGAGCTGCTGCTGTCCGAGATCGACGAGGGCACCGTCGACTTCGTGCCGAACTACGACGGCTCGACCCAGGAGCCCAGACTGCTGCCGGCGCGGCTGCCCTTCGTGCTGCTCAACGGTGCCTCGGGTATCGCCGTCGGCATGGCAACCGAGATTCCGCCGCACAACCTGCGAGAGGTCGCGGCCGCCTGCGTGCTGTTGCTGAAGAACCCGCAGGCCACGCTCGACGAACTGCTCGCGCTGATGCCCGGCCCTGACTTTCCGGGCGGCGGCCAGATCATTTCCGCGCCTTCGGATATTCGCGACATCTACGAAGGAGGGCGCGGCTCGCTGAAGATGCGCGCGAAACATCGCTTCGAGGATCTTGCGCGCGGGCAGTGGCAACTCGTGATCACGGAGCTGCCGCACGGCGTGTCGGCGCAGCGCATCCTCGAGGAGATCGAGGAGATCACGAATCCGAAGGTCAAGGCCGGCAAGAAGTCGCTGAGCGCCGAGCAGCTCCAGCTCAAGCAGGGGATGCTGGCGGTGCTCGATTCGGTGCGAGACGAGTCGGGCAAGGAGGCCGCCGTACGGCTGGTGCTCGAGCCGCGCAGCTCGCGCATCGACCAGAGCGAGCTGCTGAACACGCTGCTGGCGCAGACCAGCCTCGAATCCAGCGTGCCGATGAACCTGGTGATGATCGGCGCCGACGGGCGGCCGCGCCAGAAGCCGCTGACCGGGATCCTGATCGAGTGGTGCGCGTTCCGCGTCGAGACGGTCACGCGCCGCAGCCGCCATCGACTCGCGAAGATCGACGACCGGATCCATATTCTCGAAGGACGGCAGCTCGTGCTGCTGAACATCGACGAGGTGATCAGGATCATCCGCGAGTCAGATGACCCGAAGCCGGCATTGATCGCCGCCTTCGGCTTGAGCGACCGGCAGGCCGAAGACATCCTCGAGATCCGGCTGCGGCAGCTCGCGCGGCTCGAAGCGATCAGGATCGAGAAGGAACTGACGGGCCTGCACGTCGACAAGCGCGGGCTCGAGGCGCTGCTGGCCAGCCCGGCCGCAATGAAGCGGCAGGTGATCAAGGAGATCGAGTCCGACGCGAAGCAGTACGGCGACGATCGCCGCACGCTGATCGAGGCCGCCGA
>CALLYQ010000128.1 GCA_937858875.1 uncultured Lautropia sp.
GCCGGCGAACTGGCTGCGCGTGGCGATCATCGGGCTCGGGATGGCGCTGAGCGCGTACTACTTTGTCGAGACGGCGGGCTGATCAGCAATCCGCCAGTTTCGCTTCGAGCATGCCCAGGAAGGCGGCGGTGCGCGTCGGCAGCAGGCGCCGACCGGCCGTCACGCCCCAGACCGTCATCGAGGGCAGCGACCAGTCGGGCAACACGCGTTCGATCAGTTCCTGTTCGATCAGCGGCGCGGCAAGCCGGTTCGACATATCGGAGATGCCCATCCCATGCAGCAGCAGCGAGCGCTGCAGGCCGATCGAGTTCAGGGCCACGGGTCCGCTGGGCGTGCCCTGCCAGCGTTCGTCGCCGCGCGACAGCAGCCATGGGAACGCCTCGCCGCTGCTGGCGATCAGCCGCAAGCCCGTGTGCTGCAGCAGATCGTCCGGCGTCTTCGGCACACCGACGCGCTTCAGGTAGGCACAGCTGGCGTAGAGCCCGTGCTCGATCACGGCAAGCCGGCGCGCCACCAGCGTCGCGTCGTCGGGCAGGCGCGCCGCGACGCGGATTGCCAGGTCGAAGCGTTCGGCGATCAGGTCGACGCGTCGCGGCGAGAAATCGAGCTCGAGCTGAACCGCCGGGTAGCGCTCGGCGAATTCGAGCAGGAAAGGCAGCAGGTCGAGGTCGAGAAAGAAATCGGGCGGTAGCGACGCACGCAGCACGCCCTGCGGCGTGGCCTGTCGATGCTGGGCCAGAGCCCGGGCGCCTTCGAGCTCTTCGAGCAGGCGCTGTGCGTGGTCGAGGATGCCCTCGCCGAATTCGGTGATCTTGAGCTGGCGCGTCGTGCGAGTCAGCAGACGCTCGCCCAGCGCCGTTTCCAGCGCGCTGATGCGCCGCGATACCGTGGACTTCGGCAGCCCGCTGCGCTCGGCCGCGCGCGAAAAACTTCCGGCGTCGATGACCTGCGCGAACAGAATCAGGTCGTCGGCTGCGACTGCCATGCCCCCTCCGATTGTTCCAGAAGTGGGCCGATTTTATCCGTTTCGACGGCTTCCGGCCGGATCTGCGCCGCAATACAGTTTCATCGACATCAACGAACCTCCAGGACCCCACGATGAAAATCCTCCAGATCAATGCCAGCGCCCGTTCCAACGGGGCCAACTCGACCCGCGTGGCCGATGCCATCACCGCCCGCCTGCTGGCGGCCCGGCCCGGCGCCGTCGTCGAAACGCTCGACCTGGCGCGCGACCCGCAACCGGTGCTCGACGAGCCGACACTCGGCGCACTGTTCACGCCGGCCGATCAGCGCAGCGCAGAGCAGGCCGCGCGGGTGGCCATCGACGATGCGCGGATCGCGCAACTGCAGGCGGCCGACGCGATCGTGATCGGCGTGCCGATGTACAACTTCGGCGTGCCGGTGCAACTGAAGGCCTGGATCGACGCGGTCGCTCGCGCAGGCGTGACCTTCCGCTACACGTCAAACGGCCCGGAGGGCCTGGTCAAGGGCAAGAAGGTCTATGTCGCGCTGGCGCGGGGCGGCGTCTACCGCGACTCGCCGACCGATTCGCAGGTGCCGTTCCTGAAGACGACGCTCGGCTTTCTCGGCATGACCGACGTCGAGTTCGTCCACGCAGAGGGCCTGGCGATGGGCGAAGAGTCGGTGCGGCGCGCATTCGCCGAAGCGCAGGCGCAGATCGATGCGCTGGCGGTGCCGGGCGTTGGCGTCGACGAAGCGGTGGTCGAGGAAGCGCTCGCGGCCTGAAGCCATCGAAAGCCATTGCACCGCCGGTCCCTCACGGATTGACACGCGCGCTCCCGCCCCCATATATCGGCCTTGACAGGAGAACCTCGACCATGAGCAACTCTCTCAGCCCCGCCGCCGTCGAATCGCGCGCCGTCGAGCGCCTGGTCCAGGGCGTCGCGACTTCCGACGGCGCCGGCGTGCGGCTCATCCGCGTGCTGACGCAGCCGCTGCAGCGCCGGCTCGACCCGTTCCTGATGCTCGACGCGTTTCGCAACGAGAACCCCGACGACTACATCGGCGGCTTTCCCGATCATCCGCATCGCGGCTTCGAGACCGTCACCTACATGCTCGCCGGGCGCATGCGTCATCGCGACAGCGCCGGCAACGAAGGGCTGCTCGAGCCGGGCGGCGCACAATGGATGACCGCCGGCAGCGGCCTGATCCATTCCGAGCTGCCCGAGCAGGAAGACGGTCTGATGGAAGGTTTCCAGCTCTGGCTGAACCTGCCGGCAAAGAACAAGATGATCGCACCCAGCTACCGCGACCTGCCGGCGTCGGCGATCCCGGAATTCGTCGCCGACGGCGGCGTGCGCGTGCGCGTGATCGCGGGCGACAGTCACGGCGTGGCCGGCGCCGTGCAGCGGCCCGATACCGAGCCGCTGTACCTCGACGTGCACCTGCCGGCCGGCAAGCGTTTCGCGCAGCCGCTGCCGGCCGGCCACAACGCCTTCGTCTTCGTCTACCGCGGCGAGGTCGCGATCGGCGATACGGTGGTACGCGACCGGCACATGGCGATCCTGGCCAACGACGGGCGCGAAGGCGTCGCGATCCAGGCGGCGCAGGACGCCCGGTTGCTGCTGATCGCCGGCAAGCCGCTGAACGAACCGATCGCGCAATACGGCCCCTTCGTCATGAACACCGGCGACGAGATCCAGCAAACGCTGGTCGACTACCAGCGCGGGCAGTTCGAGGCGGCACGGGTGCGCGCGCTGTAGCCGGATGGCGCTCCCGCTCGCAGCCGTCGTCGAGGCGTCAGCACAGGCCGCGAGCACGGGCAGCCGGCTCGCCAAGCGCGACGCGATCGCCGCCGTGCTGCGGCGGGCCGAAGGCGACGAAATCGAGATCGCCGTCGCCTTCCTGTCGGGCGAGACGCGACAGGGACGAATCGGGGTTGGCTACGCGACGCTGGCCTCGGCACGCGACTCGACTGTCGCGCAGCCGGTGCTGGCTCTGCTCGAGGTCGACGCCGCGCTCGCGCGCCTGGCGGCGACCAAAGGCGAGGGTTCCGCGACCGAACGCGCGTTGCAGTTGAGCGCGCTGTTCGAGCGCGCCACGACGGCCGAGCAGGATTTCCTGCTGCGCCTGCTGGTCGGCGAACTGCGTCAGGGCGCGCTCGAGGGCGTGATGATCGACGCGATCGCGGCGGCCGCGGCCTTGCCGGTGGCCGAGATCCGGCGCGCTGCGATGTTCGCCGGCGAATTGGGCGCCGTCGCCCGGTCGGCTTTGTCGGAAGGCAGCGAGGTGCTGGCGCGCTTCACGCTGGAGCTGCATCGTCCGGTGCAGCCGATGCTCGCGCAGCCAGCCGAAGACGTCGTCGATGCCTTGGCGCGGCTGGGCAGCGCGGCAATCGAATGGAAGGTCGACGGCGCACGCGTGCAGGTGCACAAGTCCGGCGACGAGATCGCCGTCTACACGCGTAACCTGAACGAGGTCACTGGCTCGGTGCCCGAGATCGTCGAAGCGTTGCGCCAGGTCTCGGCGAGAGAACTCGTTCTCGACGGCGAGGCCGTGGCGCTCAACGCCGCCGGCGCGCCGCTGCCCTTCCAGCTCACGATGCGGCGCTTCGGGCGCAAGCTCGACGTCGACCGGATGCGCGCCGAACTGCCGCTGGCCGTCTACTTCTTCGACTGCCTGTACCGCGACGGCACGCCGCTCGTCGACCGCCCGGCGCACGAGCGCTTCGATGCGCTGGCGCAGGCGGTGCCGCCGTCGCTGTTGATCCCGCGGCTGATCACCGCCGACCCGGCGGCAGCCGAGGACTTCTACGCCGATGCACTGGCGCGCGGGCACGAAGGCGTGATGGCGAAGGCGCTCGATGCGCGCTACGAGGCCGGCGGCCGCGGCGCGAGCTGGCTCAAGCTCAAGCGTGCGCATACGCTCGACCTCGTCGTGCTCGCCGCCGAATGGGGCAACGGCCGGCGCCGGGGCTGGCTGTCGAACCTGCACCTGGGCGCGCGCGACCCGGCCGGCGGCTGGGTGATGCTGGGCAAGACCTTCAAGGGAATGACCGACGCGCTGCTCGAATGGCAGACGCAGCAGTTGCTCGCACGCGAACTCGGCCGGGAAGCCCACGTCGTGCACGTGCGTCCCGAACTCGTCGTCGAGATCGCGTTCAACGACCTGCAAGCCAGCCCGCAGTATCCGGGCGGGCTTGCGCTGCGCTTTGCGCGGGTGAAAGGATATCGGTCGGACAAGAGCGCGGCTGAAGCGGACACGATCGAGACGGTGCGCAGCTTGTACGAGGCGCAACTGGCGCGAGCCGAGACTCACCCGCGCGGGTGATGCGCCGCATGCAGCGTCTTCAGCCGCTCGCGCGCCACGTGCGTGTAGATCTGCGTCGTCGAGATGTCGGCGTGGCCGAGCAGCATCTGCACGACGCGCAGGTCGGCTCCGTGGTTCAGCAGGTGCGTCGCGAACGCGTGACGCAGCACGTGCGGCGACAGCGGCGCCTCGACGCCGGCCGCTCGCGCATAGCGCTTGACCAGTTGCCAGAACATCTGGCGCGTCATCGCGGCGCCCAGCCGCGTGACGAACAGCGCGTCGCTCGGCCGCCGGCCCAGCAGTTCGCGCCGCCCTTCGCGCAGCCAGCTCTCGATCCAGTCGCGCGCCTCGGCGCCCAGCGGCACCAGGCGCTCCTTGTCGCCCTTGCCGACGATCCGGACGACGCCTTCGTTCAGCCCGACCTCGACCGTGCGCAGCCCGACCAGTTCGGAGACGCGCAGCCCGGTCGCATACAGCGTCTCGAGCATCGCGCGGTCGCGCTGGCCGAGGGCGGTGCCGGTGTCGGGGGCCATCAGCAGCGCCTCGACCTGGCGTTCGGACAGCGACTTGGGGAATCGCGGCGGCTGGCGCGCCGAGGCCAGATGCAGCGTCGGATCGTCGTTGCGCCGGCCCTCGCGCACCAGCCAGCGATGGAAGCGGCGAAAGACGGCCAGGCGCCGATTGACGCTGGTCGCCTTCGAGCCGGGATGTCGCGCGGCCAGATATCCCTGCAGCTGCTCGCTGCCGGCATCGGCGAGCAGCGGCGCCTGCTGCGCGGCCAGCCAGCGTGCATAGAGCAGCAGGTCGCGACGATAGGCGTCGAGCGTGTTGCGCGCGAGTCCGTCTTCGAGCCACAGCGCTTCGCAGAAGCGTTCGGCGAGCACGAGGTCTTCGGCGCGGGCCGGTGCGCCTGTGGCCTCGGCCGGGTGGGTCGCCATGGTCAAGACGGTTGGCTTGCTCGCCAGACCAGCACGGCCGGGGTGGTTCAGACGCCGGGACCGGTCGGCGCCGGCAGGCCCAGCAGGCCGCGCCGCAGGCTGTCGTCGACCGGCTCGTCGCCGACGAAGGCGCGCAGCAGCGCGTTGCGAAACGCCGGACCAGGAATCGGGTCGCCGACTGCCATGTCGTTGAACGAGATTCGCGTCGTGCCCTGCACCATGTCGATCGTCAGCGTATCGCCCTTGACGGTCGGGCCGATCGACTGCAGCGCCGCGACGAAGGCCTGGATCTGCGGTTCGATCGCGCCGAGCTGCTCGGGCGCGTGATTGCGCCGCAGCGCATCGAGCAGGCTGCGCCCGAGCCGATCGATCGACAGGTCGGCAAGCAGCGTGATCGCGATCCGGCGGTCGCCGTCGCCGACGACCGCCGCGGCGCTGTACGCCGGCGCGCTGGTGTACAGCGCCGCGACCCAGGTCTTGATGATGTAGACCTCGCGCAAGCCGGTTCCGTTCAAGGCGAGCGTACGGCCGTGGAGCTCGATCGAATCGGGGAAATGCACGCCCTCGATTTCGGCGGCACCCGCCCAGGATCCGGCCGAGGCGAACACGAGGGCGAAGGCTGCATCGCGCAGCCGAGCCGGCACGTATCGCCGGGCGGTTCGAGTCGATCCGCCTTCCGAGCCCGAAGTGCGGGTGCCGCCCGGGCTACCAATCCTTCGTTGCTGCGTCACCGTTTGAACCTGCTTCGAAAGTCGCCGAATTATAGGATCCCCGGTTCCTCGAGCCCGAAAGCGGCGACCCGTCCCATTCGATGAATCCGAAACTACGGATTCGAAACGAATTCCCCCGATTCCGGGGTACCGCTTCGACACCGCCGCCGCTAGACTGGCCGCGCGGCTGCCGCATCCCGGTGATGGCGACCCACAGCCGCAGGCCTGACCGATAAGAACGGGAGCGAACGGCTTCCGAAGGGGAGAGACATGATCGGGCTCGATCGATCGGACTTCGCGCCTGCGCGCGTATCGAAGCGGCTCCCCGCGATCGCC
>CALLYQ010000129.1 GCA_937858875.1 uncultured Lautropia sp.
CTGCCCGACAAGCATCTGACCCTGACCATCATGGCGCTGGCCGACCGGCTCGGCCGGCTGTCCACGCAGATCATCGTGGAACTGATGATGGGGGCCTCGTTCGCGCTGTGGGCGGTCGCCGAGGGTTACGCAATGTTCGCCGCCTTCGCACTGGTCTTCGGCTTGTCCTATGGCGGCATCGTTTCATTGCTGCCGCCGATCTGCAGCGACCTGTTCGGCCTGCGGGCGGTCTCGTCGATCATCGGCCTGCTCTATACCGGCGCCGCCTTCGGTGCGCTGCTCGGGCCGGTGGCGGCTGGCGCACTGTTCGACCGCAGCGGGAATTACGCGGCCACGATCGCGATCTGCTCGATCGGTTCCGTGCTGGCTGCGCTGATTGCCGCTCGCGTGCTGGCGCTGTCCAGGCGAGAGGCCGATACCGCGCCGGCCTGACCATCGCAAGGTTTTTTCGAACCAACCTGGAGACTCGAATATGTCGAAGCTTTTCGACCTGACCGGCAAGGTCGCCCTCATCACCGGCGCGAGCCGGGGCATCGGTCGAGCAATCGCGGAACGGATGGCCGAGCACGGCGCGAAGGTCGTGATCTCGAGCCGCAAGCTCGACGCCTGCGAACAGGTCGCCTCCGGCATCCGTGAACGGGGCGGCGAAGCCATCGCCGTGGCCTGCAACATCGGCCGCAAGGAGGAGCTGAAGGCCCTGGTCGACGCGACGAACGACCAATGGGGCCGCATCGACGTGCTGGTCTGCAACGCCGCGGTGAACCCCTATTTCGGCCCCTCGGTCGACATGCCCGACGAGGCCTTCGACCGCGTGATGAACAGCAACGTGCGCAGCAACTTCTGGCTGTGCAACATGGTCGTGCCGGCGATGGCCGAACGTGGCGACGGGACAGTGATCATCATCTCGTCGATCGGCGGCTTCCAGGGCTCCGACGTACTCGGTGCCTACTGCATCTCGAAGGCCGCCGACATGCAGCTCGCACGCAATCTCGCCGTCGAGTGGGGCCAGAAGAACATTCGCGCCAACTGCATCGCCCCGGGATTGATCAAGACCGATTTCGCCCGCGCGCTGTGGGAGAACCCCGAGATTCACGACAAGAGCGTCCAGCACACCGCGCTGGGGCGCATCGGCGAACCGGACGAAATCGCCGGCGCTGCCATCTTCCTGGCCTCGCCGGCGGGGCGCTACACGACCGGCCAGACGATCGTCGTCGACGGCGGCCGTCTGGCCGGGATGGCTCGCGGCGACTGAAACGCGGAGCGCGCGCCCCGGCCTGGCCGAGTGCGCGCGATCCCGGTCGAGAGCCGCCAGCGCGCGCTCTCGTAGGCTTCCGTCAGCGGGTAGTGCCGCTGCCGGTCGTGCCCATGGTGCCGGCTGCGCCCGTGGCGCCTGCAGGTGCTGACGGTGCTGTCGTCGCGCTGCCTGAAACGGCTTTCTCGTCGTCGAAGCGGAACGCGGGCGCCTGCTCCAGTTGCTCCTTCGTCATGGAGACGACGATGCGCGGCCTGCCCGTGGCCACGACTGCGGGCTCGGCCGGCGTGGCGGTCGACGTGCCCGGCGCCGGCGTGCCGTCTGCCCGGCTTGCGGGTGCAGGAGCGGCTGGCGGCGTGCCGGTGGCAGCCGGCGAGCGGGGCGCGACCTCACGGACTTCCTGTTCGATCTGCAGTCCGTCCCACTGCAGCGCGACGTCCTTCTCGCCGATCCCGAGGAAGCCGCCGACACCCACGACGACCTGCTGGATCTGCCCGGTCGACGGATCGATGACCATGTCCCTGATCTTGCCGATGTTGTCCCCTTGCGGGTTCTCGACGTCGCCACCGATCAGGCGGCTCGCCCGCGCGATCGTCGGCGTTTCGCGCTTCGTGGTCGCGGTGGGCGCCGCCGCGCCCATGCCTGACGTGCCGGTCGTGGCGCCGGGCTGGGCCCTCGCATCGTTGCCTGGGGTCGCAGTCTGGGCGAATGCCGTGGTGCCGGTCAATGCCAGGACCGACGCGGCTGCAATGAGTGTCTTGCGCATGTGTTTGCCTCACTGGGTCGGGTTCGGTTCTGTTCGACGAACCGACCAGCGTGGGTCGGCTCGACATGAACGGACAGTGATCGCACCGTCCGCCGCTGGTAGCGGCAAATGCGGGACCCGGCCAGGCGCCGTTGATCTTGCGGCGTGCGACCTGCGACCTCAACCGTCGTCCGTCGCCGCCGCTGCGACCGTTGCCGACGCGGCGTCGGGCGCCGGCGCCGGCCTGCCGAGCAGCGCGTCGATCTCGCGGTCCTTGTCGCGCCACATCGCGATGAGCCAGCGCTGGATCGTCTTGCGAAAGCGCGAGTCGGTCGCGTAGTCGCCAGTGCCGAATTCCGCCGGTATCGCGACCGGCCGGATCCGCACGATCACCTTCGACACGCGGCCACAGAGAAAATCCCAGAAGCTCGGAATGCCGGCGGGATAGACGATCGTCACGTCGAGCAGCGCCCGGAAGCGCTCGCCGAGCACGTTCATCGCGAGCGCCATCGCGCCGGCACGCGGCTTCAGCAGGTTCCGGTACGGCGACTTCTGCTCGATGCGCTTCTCTTCGGTGAAGCGCGTGCCCTCAGGGAAGTTCATCACACTCGTCGGCACCAGCGCGAATTTCTCGCACGCGCGCTTCGTGGTCTCGAGATCGTCGAAACGCTTCTCCGGGTGCCGCTTTACGTAGGCGTCGGAATGCCGGCGCATGAACGGAAAATCGAGCGCCCACCACGCCAGGCCGATCACCGGCACCCAGATCAGTTCCTGCTTCAGGAAGAACTTCAGCAGCGGCGTGCGCCGGTTCAGCACCCGCTGCAGCACGAAGATGTCGACCCAGGACTGATGGTTCGCGCTGACCATGTACCAGCCGCGATTCTCCAGATCGTCGAGCCCGGCGACGTCCCATTGCGTGTCCTGCGTCAGGCGCATCCAGGCGGTATTGCCGGAGACCCATCCGACGGCGATCGCGTTGGCAAGCGGGTCGATCGCGGCACGCGCCGGCCGCAGCGGCAACAGCAACTTGACCAGCGCCAGCGGGAACAGCAGCAGGCACCAGAACAAGGTGTTCACGACGAGCAGTGCGAGGGCCAGAGCGCCGCGCACGGGCGGGGGCAGGAACGAGAGCATCGAGAGGCGGCCTAGGTTCGGCCGACATGATAGCGCCGGGCATTCGACGGCCGGTTCGGGCTCGTGTTGCGCGCCTCCGACAGCTTGCCAGCCGCCGATAACTCAATTTGCGACTGCGAACCATTCCCACTTACACTTTGTTTCTATCTGTTCCTTTTTGTGTTCGTTTGTTGCAAATCACCTCGCCCGCTCAATAACAAGCCCATCGGAGCTCACCAGATGTCCCGTAACCAAGCGCGACGGAACGGCCTGCCTTTCAGCCTAAGGACCGAAAACGGGCCAACTGCCCGACCGCTGGCCCGCACGAGCCTCGCGCTCGGCATCTCGACGGCAATGCTGATTCCCGTTGCGGCTCTCGGCGCCGACGACCAGGTTTCGGGCAGCTCGCTGCGCGACGTCAAGGTCGAGGCCGACGCGATCGAGCCCAATCCGAACGCCGAACCAGGGGTCCCGTACAAGGCCCGCACTTCGGGCGACGAGCGACTGACCCGCCCGATCGCCGAGACGCCGCAGAACATCACGGTCCTGACCCGGCCGATGATCGAGGAGTCCGGCCGCACCGATCTGCGGGAAATCCTTTCTGCCCAGCCCGGGATCACGCTCGGCACCGGCGAGAACGGCAACGCCTTCGGCGACCGCTACATCATTCGCGGCCAGGAAGCGCGCAGCGACGTCTTCGTGGACGGCCTTCGCGACCCCGGGATGACGATCCGCGAGAGCTTCGCGACCGAGCAGGTCGAGATCTCGAAAGGCCCGAACTCGAGCTTCGCCGGGCGCGGCACCGCGGGCGGGGCGATCAACTCGGTAACGAAGCAGGCAACGCCTGAATTCGACTTCAACCGGCTATCGACCGGTTTCGGCACCGACCGCCACACCCGGATCACGCTCGATTCGAACAAGCGCCTCGGCGATCGCGCCGCCGTGCGCGTCAATGCCCTCTACGGCTACGAAGAGGTGCCCGACCGCGGCCCGGCCGACCGCGAGCGCAAGGGGATCGCCGTCTCCGGACTGTTTCTTCCGACCGACCGCCTGCAGGTCGTCCTCGACTATTACGGCATGCGTGCGCGTGACAACCCGGACCTCGGCGGCTTTCTCCGCGGTGCACTGCCCGACCGGCGACCCGCGTCGAACGTCCCGGTCTACGCACAGCGCCCGGATTTCCTCGAATCCGACGTCGACACCGTGACCGGCCGCGTTCGGTACCGGATCTCCGACACGATGCGGATCACGAACGTGACGCGCTTCGGCAGGTCGGAGAACGGCTACGTCGCCACCGGCGCGCGCTCGGCAATGACCGGCGTGAACCATCCGGGCGGCGTCTACGAGACGATCACGCTGAGCACCCACCAGGGCTGGCAGGACGTCGACTACCTGGCGAACCAGACGAACCTGTTCGTCGACACGACGATCGCCGGCAAGAAGAACGAACTGATCTTCGGCATCGAATACACCGACCACAAGGTCAAGAACGGCATTTTCGATGTCGGCAACTCCGGCCAGAACTGCGTCACCGGCAACGGGTCGGCGCTGAACAGCTGGTGCGCAACCGACATGAACGGCAATACGGTCAACGGCCTGAACACCTTGATGAACCGGCAGATCCAGCGCGGGCGCTGGGACGTCGACTGGAACGTCGAGACCGTGTCGGCCTATGTGATGGACACGCTGACGCTGAGCGAAAGATGGACCGCCTTCGGCGGCCTGCGCTACGACCGCTTCGATTTCGATACCACGACCCAGAATGCCGCACTGGATCACACCCGGTACAAGTACTCGGATAACCTGGTCAACGGACATCTCGGTCTGACCTGGCAGTTCCGTCCCGACGCCAACGTCTACGTCAGCTATGCGACCTCCGCCGACATCAACGGCGGCGAGTCCGACGTGGGCACGAGTTGCGGCTACGGCGGCATCTGCGTCGATCCGGACAGCGGCGTGACGATCGCGTCGAGCAAGCCCGAACGCAGCCGCCTGATCGAGCTCGGCACCAAGTGGAACCTGATGAGCGGAAAGCTGCTGGCGACCGCAGCGCTGTTCCAGATCACGAAGTCCGACGTCATCGAGCAGGCGCCGAACAGTACCGGCTACGACACGGCCGGCTCGCTGAACACCGGCGAGAATCGCGTGCGCGGCATCGAGTTCGGCCTGGTCGGCAAGCTGACCGACAGGCTGACCGCACAGGCCGGCCTTGCCATCATGAGGGCCGAGGTGCTCGAATCGAACGTGGAGGCACGCATCGGCAAGACGCTGAGCAACTTCGCCGAGCGCTCGGCTTTCGCGCAGCTTCGATACCAGGCGACAGGCAAGCTGGCATTCGGCGTTGCAGGCAAGTACGAGAGCGAGAAATTC
>CALLYQ010000130.1 GCA_937858875.1 uncultured Lautropia sp.
GGCTGCCGTGCGCCATGAAGACCGGAATCTTCGCGTTCGCGGGGCTCCGTTCGGCGGCCAGCATGTCGGCCAGCGGCAGCCAGGTCGACAGCGCCATGATGCCGGCCAGCGGCTCGCCATGGCGCAGGCCGGTCTGCAGCGCGATCGCGCCGCCCTGCGAAAAGCCGGCGAGCACGATCCGCTGCGATGCGATCCCGCGTTCGCGCTCGCGGGCGATCAGCGCCTCGAGCTGCGCCTGCGAGGCGCGGATGCCGGCTTCGTCCTGGCGCCCGCCGCCCAGTTCGAAGATGTCGTACCAGGCGCGCATCTGCATGCCCATGTTGATCGTGACCGGCCGCAGCGGCGCGTGCGGGAAGACGAAGCGCAGCGCCAGCCCGGCGGGCAGGCGCAAGGCAGGCACCAGCGCTTCGAAGTCGTGGCCGTCCGCGCCGAGCCCGTGGAGCCAGAGCACCGTGGCGTCGGGTCGGGCGCCGGTCTCGACGTCGATGGTTTCGAGTGTCGTTTTCATCGGCCGATTGTAGGCGTTGCCGGCGCTCGCGGCTGCAGGTCGTATGCTGTCGATGGCGAGCAGACGATGAGCGGGACCAACGGACGATGAGCGAGAGCGGACAGAACGAACAAGGCGCAGCCGACCGCGGCCCGGCCGGACTCGGCGCGGGCCCCCGCGATCCAGACGGTATCGGCCACCACGGTGGCGGACAACCTGGCGGCGGTGGCGCCGCTGATCGCCAAGGCGGCGGGCGAGGGCGCGCGGCTGGTCGCGTTGCCCGAATACTTCGCGCTGCTCGGGCGACGCGATCGCGACAAGCTGGACGTCCGCGAGGCCGACGGCGACGGACCGCTGCAGAACTTCCTGTCCGAGCAGGCGCGCAGGCACCGGATCTGGCTGGTCGGCGGCACCGTGCCGCTGGCCGGGCCGCGGCCGTCGAAGGTCTGGAACAGCTCGCTGGTCTACGGTCCCGACGGTTCGCGGCTGGCGCGCTACGACAAGATCCACCTGTTCGGCTTTCGCAACGGCGACGAGCGCTTCGAGGAGAGCAGCACGATCGAGGCCGGCAGCACCCCCGTCGTCGTCGACATCGGCGACGAAGGCGCGCGCTGGCGCGTCGGCCTGAGCGTCTGCTACGACCTGCGCTTCCCCGAACTCTATCGGGCGCTGGCGCCGGTCGACCTGCTGCTCGTGCCCTCGGCCTTCACGTTCACGACCGGCAGCGCGCATTGGGAAACGCTGCTGCGTGCGCGGGCCATCGAGAACCAGTGCTACGTGCTGGCACCGGCGCAGGGCGGCGTGCACGAGAACGGTCGGCGCACCTGGGGGCATTCGATGCTGGTCGACCCCTGGGGCGAAGTGCTGGGCGTGCTGCCGGAAGGCGAGGGCGTCGTCGTCGGCGAAATCGCGCGCGATCGTATTGCCCAGGTGCGCGCCAGCCTGCCGGCATTGACGCACCGTGTCATGTAGGGCTTGCTTTTTGGGCAGTCGGATGTCAAGTAGCATCGATATATGAAACCCATCGACACCTCCATCGAACATCTGGCGATCGCCCGCCAGTTGCTGCTCGAGCCCACCGGGCTCGACGAAACCCACCTGAACCGCGCGCTGGCCGAGATCTTCCGGCACCGCGTCGACTACGCCGATCTCTACTTCCAGTTCACGCGCAGCGAGGGCTGGAGCCTCGAGGAAGGCATCGTCAAGTCGGGCAGCTTCGCGATCGACCGCGGCGTCGGTGTGCGCGCCGTGTCGGGCGACAAGACCGCGTTTGCCTACTCCGACGAGGTCAACGAGCAGGCCCTGCTGTCGGCGGCGCGCGCCACCCGCACGATCGCGCGCAGCGGTGCCGGGCGGATCAAGGTGGCCGGTGCGATGAATGCCGTGGCAGGCCACGCACTCTATCCGTCCGACGATCCGATTGCGCGCCACGAGGCCGAGATGAAGGTCGAACTGCTCGGCCGCATCGAGCGCATCGCACGTGCGCGCGACCCGCGCATCGTCCAGGTCATGGCAGGGCTGGCCGCCGAGTACGACGTCGTGCTGGTCGCCCGTTCCGACGGCGTGA
>CALLYQ010000131.1 GCA_937858875.1 uncultured Lautropia sp.
AGATCGCGGTCGCGCCCTGGCCATTGCGCAGGTAGTCGAGGAAAATGCGGCCCTTGCGAAGCTTCTTCGTCATCTTGATCACGTAGGCGCTGGGATTGTCCTCGGCCATCTGCTGACAGAGCGCGCCGGCGAACGTCTTGGCCTCCTTCCAGCCGATGCCGTCGCCGCGGCGTGACCCGTTGCGGGCTGCGCCTGCACGCTTGCAACGCCGAGCGCCGTGATGCCGATGAAAAGAGCCGTGGCTGCGCGGGCGACGAACGCCGCGCGCGATGCCTTTTCTGAAGAGCTGGCCGCGGCAGCGGGCAACGGAAAACGGGAAACGGAACGAATGAACATGTCTGGGCCCTGCCGTGTCGTTCAGGTGGGTGAGAGACGAACCGCCGATTCTACTGATCGGAGCGACCGCCGCTCATCGGCCCGCACTGCCCGGTCTTCGGACCGCCGGCTTGCGCGTGCACGCATGACGTTAGGTAGCCGGGAACCGGCCCCACGCCTTGGCCGGCATCTCGCAGGCGCGCACGATCTTTGCGTCGCGAATGACCTTGCCCCACTTCTCGTGGTCGGCGCGAATCTGCGCAGCCAGCCCGTCGGGCGGCCCGGACACCGGCTCGTAGCCCTGGCGGCGAATCGAGTCCTGGACTTTCGGATCGGCCAGCGCGGCGTTGATCGCCCTGTTGACCTTCGCGACGATCTCGGCGGGCAGATTCGCCGGCCCGACCATCGCGAACCAGACGCTCGCCTCGAAGCCCGGCAGGCCCTGCTCGGCAACCGTCGGCACGTCGGGCAAGGCCGAGGCACGTGTCAGGCTGGTGACCGCGATCGCCTTCATCTTGCCGGTCTGCACGTGCGGGATCGCGGTGGCCATCGACGAGAACAGCAGCGGCACCTGTCCACCGATCAGGTCCGCCGCAGCCTGGCTGCCGCCCTTGTACGGCACGTGTTCCATCTTGATCCCGGCCATTTCCTGCAACAGCTCCGCCGCGAGGTGACCGGCACCGCCGATGCCCGAAGTGCCGTAACTGAGCGCACCGGGTTTCGACCTGGCCTCCGCGATCAGTTCCTGCACGGTATTCGCCTCGACCGACGGGTGGGCAACCAGCAGCGTGCCGCCGGTGCAGACCATGCCGATCGGCGTGAAGCTGGCGAACGGGTCGTAGCCGAGCTGCTTGCCGTTGGGCAGGATCGTCATCGGACCCGAGTCGACGAAATGCAGCGTGTAGCCGTCGGCTGCGGCCTTCGCCGTGAAATCGGCGGCGATCGTGGCGCCGGCGCCGGGCCGGTAGTCGAACAGCACCGGCTGGCCGAGCGCCTCCTGCAGCTTCGGTTCGATGGGCCGGGCCGTGCCGTCGGCGGCACCGCCAGGCGGGTAGCCGAGCACGACCCTGACCGGCCGGTTCGGCCAGGCCTGCTGCTGCGCGAACGCACCGCCGGCCAGGCCGGCCAGCGGCAGGCCCAGCGCAGCGGCGAGCAACTGTCGCCTTCGGATATCGGATCCGTGGTTCATCGTCTTGTCTCCTTCGTTGTCCAGCGGGAAATTGCCTGCGTAGCGAAATCGGTCGGGATCGAGCGAGCTGGTCGGGATCGAGCGAGCAGGCGCGGTTCAGTGCTGCAGAAGCACGACGCCGTTAAGGCTGCAGCAGCACGGCGCCGTTCAGCGTGCGCCCCTCGATCAGTGCGTGTGCCTGCACCGCCTCGCGAAGCGGCAGCTTCGCAGCGATGTCGATCCTCAGCGCCTTGTCGGCCAGCAGTTCGAAGAACTCGCGCGAGGCCGTTTCGAGATCGCCGCGCGCGGCGATCCAGGTGCGCAAGGTCGGCCGGCATACCGACAGCGACTTGCTGTGCAGGTGCTGCAGCGGAAACGGCGGCACCTGGCCCGATGCCGTCCCGTAGTTGATCGCGATGCCCATCGGCCGGAGGCAGTCGAGCGAACCCATGAAGGTATCGGCGCCGACCGAGTCGTAGACGACCGGCACGCCTTCGCCGTCGGTGATTCGTTTGACCTCTTCGACGAAATCCTGGCGCGTGTAGACGATCGCGTGATCGCAGCCGAGGCC
>CALLYQ010000132.1 GCA_937858875.1 uncultured Lautropia sp.
AGGAGGGCTGGCTCCGATTCGGCCCGTTGTCGCTGATCGACTGCCCATTCAAGTCGAGGCTTTCGAACGCCGCGACCAACGAGGCAACCCGCTGGTCCCAAGCGTTGCTCTGTGCGTAGGAGACGATCGCCTGGCGATCCCAGTTGCGCTCGAGCCCACGCAGGATCGCCGCGGCGAACTCGTCGGCATCCCACCAGTCGACCAGTTCGCCGACCGCCGGATCGGCGACCACTTCGGCGTTGCCGCCCACGCGCGTCGTCACCACCGGCAGGCCGCAGGCCATCGCCTCGAGGAAGACATTGCACCATCCTTCGAACTCGGTGGCTTGCGCGAACAGGTCGGAGGCACCGTAGAACCACTTGAGTTCCTCCTGCGGCTGGCGACCGCAGAACCTGACGGCGTCGTCGACGCCGTGGCGGCGCGCCAGGAGTTCGAGCTCCGGGCGCATGTCGCCCTGCGTGGCGCCGCCGCCAACGATCAGGTAGAGCAGCTTCGGGTGCTTCTCTCGCAGAGCCGGGAGCAGCGGAATCACCCTCTGGAAGCCTTTGAGCGGAACGAGGTTTCCGACGCCGATGATCACGGTCGCGTCTTCCCCGATGCCGAGTCGCCTGCGCGCTTCTGCCTTGTCGACAGGGGTGAAGCGCTTCAGGTCGACGCCGTTGCCGATGACCGTCGTCTTGCCGGGAGCGATGCCGAGCTCGTGCGCGACGTTTCGTTCGAGCGCCTGCGAGACCGCGAACAGCCGCGTTGCCGCGTTCATCGCCTCGACGAGCTTCGGTTCGCGATCGGTGCCGATCAGCCATTCGTCCTTGCTGCCGCGAATCGTGATCGTGCACGGAAGGCCGAGCGTCGCCGCGATGCGCGTCGCGGCCCAGCCGTCGGGATACAGGAAGTGCGCGTCGATCGCGGTGGCGCCGAACGTTCGGTGAATTTCGCGCACGCAGCGCTCGGTGCTGCGCGCCATCAGCCAGCCGTCGAATCGCTTGCCCACACCCGGCAACGACAGCCAGCGCGGCCGGTGCACCTCGATGCCGTCCATCGTTTCACGCGCCGCCGCCATCGGCCGGAAGCTCGGCCGGAACAGCCTGATCGCCCAGTCGAACGGCGACCAGGCCTGCGGCGCCACGACCACGATCGGCAAGTGCCGCGCCACGCGGAACATCCGCTCGCGGATGAAGGTCCCGGCGCTCGGCGCGGACTGGCTCGGGAACAGGCTCGAATAAACGATCAGGCGGGGGCTGGACACGGGAACATCGCCGCAGGCATGGGCGATCGGTCGCTGCATCATTGATCTTCGCCAGGCGCGGCCACGACGACGGATCCGAGGCCCCGCGCACGGGCAATGAGTTTGGTGTCGAACGTTGCGAAAACGTCGACCCGCTGACTGGATGCCAGATGAAGCGCGTCAGCGAAATCCATACCGCGATCGAACCACTCGAGGGCGATCACAAGCGCCGCAGGATCCTCGACGCTCGTACCCGGCAAGCCCAGTACTCCTCGAAGCGCAATCGAAATCGCATTGCGAGGCAAAGCGTATGCATGGCGCAGGACCCACTCCGATTCCAGCAGAACCGTTTTCGGGATGAAGACGCTTCGGCTTTCGAACAATGCTGCTGCGCGCCTCGCCTGTTGCGGGTCGTCGTTGGTGACCAGACGTACGACGATATTGGTGTCGATCGCGATCATCGTCCCCGGCGTCGGTCGCGATCGGCATTCGGCGGCGCTCCTTCCGCTCTGGCGGCCGCCGCTATCGCGGCATCCATGTCTTCGATGCTGAGCGCCGGACCTCGATAGCCGGTGCACCCGAGGACATCGTCCACGCGTGTAGCCGCGAAAGGCCTGGCCACGAGCCTCAGCAGAATTCCGTCGGGCCGATCTTCGACGACGAACTCCGTTCCTGGCGTCAAACGGCGCGCATCGCGTATCGATTTCGGCAGAACGACCTGCCCTTTACTGGAAAGACGTGTCGTTTCCATCGAGGGAGTGGGTAAGACTATGTAAGACTATCGTACCTCGAGCACGGCTCCAGGCCAAGGACGCATCGACCGGTCAGCGAAGCCCGAAGTAAATGTTCGCCGTCAGGAAGCCTTGCTTGTTGCCGCAGTCAAAACGCTTGCCGCTGAAGCGGTAGCCGTGAAGTCCCGGACTTTCGATCTGCGCGGCCAGCGCATCGGTGAGCTGGATTTCGCCACCGGCGCCGGGCTCAGTGTCGACCAGGGTCTTCATTACGTCGGGATGCAGGATGTAGCGTCCGACCACCGCATAGGTCGACGGCGCTTCGTCGACGGGCGGCTTCTCGACGATCGCGTTGATCCGCATGCGCGGCCCGTGCTCGTCGATCGGCGCAACGATGCCGTACTTGTCGACGTCGCCACGCGGCACCTGCTCGACGGCCACGACGCTGCCGCCGGTGGACTCGGCGAACGGCAGCATCTGACGAAGCACCCCTTCCGGGTAGCCGTCGATCAGGTCGTCGGGCAACAGCACTGCAAAGTGCTCGTCGGGGCCGATCATGGGTGCCGCACACAGCACGGCGTGGCCGAGACCCAGCGGTGCCGGCTGGCGAACGAACAGCACCTTGACGTGCGACGGGATGATGTCGCGTACCGCGGACAGCGCTTCATGCTTGCCCTTGGCTTCGAGCTCGGCCTCCAGCTCCGGGTTGCGATCGAAATAGTCCTCGACCGCGCGCTTGGAGCGTCCGGTCACGAAGATCAGCGTGTCGCACCCCGCCTCGATCGCCTCGTCGACGGCGTACTGGATGATCGGCCGATCGACGATGGGCAGCATTTCCTTCGGGATCGACTTGGTGGCCGGCAGGAATCGGGTACCCAGTCCGGCGACCGGGAAAACGGCTTTCTTCAGTTGCATCTTGTACTCGAGTCGGGCGTTCGGGGAACGATGGTACCGATTCGGAGGCTCTCAGGTTCCGATCACTTCTACATTCTCGCGTAAGGACGCCGCGCGAAGGGTCAGATCCAGCGTCGCGAGCGTTGCCGACTCACGTAGCGCCAATTCCAGATAGGAGGCATCGTGGACGGTCAACTCGTGCTGCGAGCATGTATGACGCGTCGAGAACGACGGCCATGCTGCTAACGCCGCCCTTCGCCACGCCAGGCGAGGAGCTCCTCAGTCGAGATGGGAACCTTCGACTGATGCCGCGCGCCTTCCCTCAGTCGAGCCAGAACCACCTTTGCCTGTTCCGGATCGCGGTGTTCGGGCAAGGGGCCGAGGACCGCGACCGGCTGGCCGCGATGCGTGATGGTGAACACTTCTCCGTCCCGAATCCGCTCGAGGAGCTTCGAGAATTGTGTCTTTGCCGCGAATGCGCCGATTTCGACCATGGATGACTCCTTTCAGACTCGTCTAATCAACCAGTCTGTAGATCGCAAGGATCGCATTTCGGGATCACTTCCGCCTTCATATCCCCGTGCACG
The DNA here is from genome assembly GCA_937858875.1 of uncultured Lautropia sp. Taxonomy (GTDB): domain Bacteria; phylum Pseudomonadota; class Gammaproteobacteria; order Burkholderiales; family Burkholderiaceae_E; genus Zeimonas. Next base: position 3,438 of record CALLYQ010000132.1, read on the forward strand.
CCCCCGGCACGCCGAACAAGCGGTCTCCTCCGAGCGACAATCAGTTCGAACCAGCGCGCGCAAGGCTGCCGTCTTCGGGCGCAGCGATGCCACCGAATACGTCGCCGATCGCTAGGCTGCCGCCCGAGGCCGGGCGGAAAGCGCCCGGTTCGTCGACAGTGCCCACGGTCGGAACTGGAGACGACGCCGGAGAAGTGCCCGGCGGCGGTACGCTCGCCGGCCCGTCGGTCGCCCCGCCCGCGCCTGGCCCACCCGCGCCTGGCCCACCCGCACCTGGCCCGCCCGCACCCGGCTCGCCTGCGCCTGTACCCGGCCCGCCTGCGGGTCGGGACGGCGTTTCGGCGAGCAGTAACGCCGGGCTCTGCATGCGCATCGTGGCAACGGCCGCCACGGGCCAGCGCGGAATGCTGCGCCCGGACGCGTCGGGCGCCTCGAAGACCGCGCACCCGCCGCGCTCGGCTGACAGGCATCCGCCAGCGAGCCGCCCCACCCGAGCGGCGATCCGCCCGATCAGCGGCACTGTCATCGGCACGCCGTAGACGACCTCGATCTTCAGCAGGTTCGCGTCGAGCAGCGTCTGGCCGGAGGCGCGCCCTACCGGCAGTCCGAGATGCGTTCCGCCTGCGCCGCCAGACGGGCTGCGTTGCTCGGCATGGATCAGGCTGTCGTTCGGGATCACGAGGCTGCCTGGGACCGGGCGCCCGTAGTCGTCGATCGCCGGTTCGCCCCAATCCGCGAAACTCCCGCGCGTTGGTGACATTCGGCGCAGCACGACCCAACCCGCCGCCCTCGCCCGCTGCACCCGATGGGCCGCGGCAGCCACGGCAGCCTGGCGGTCGGAGCCGGCGGATCGAATCTCCGGCAGCGAACCCCAATACTGCAACAAGCCGCGCGCGAGCCCGGTGACGTCGTCGGCGAGCGACAGCGCGAAC
>CALLYQ010000133.1 GCA_937858875.1 uncultured Lautropia sp.
CGGTGCTCGATGCGGGGCTGAAGGCGTTCGCCGTCGACTCCGGGCTGCCGGCGATGCGCGATCCGCTTTGGCGGGTACGCGGGCTGTCCGACGAACACACCGTCGTCGAGCCGCTGCAAGGCGCCGCGGCCTTGGCGCTCGGCCAGCGGGTCATGCTCGACCCCAGCCACTGCGACCCGACCGTGAACCTGCACGACTGGATCGTCGCTTACCGCGGGGAGCGCGTCGAGGCTGCGTGGCCGGTGCTGCCGCGTGGCGCCTCGCGCTGAGCGGGGCGGCGACGGCCGAAATTCCCCAGTCTTGCAGCACATCCGACGTTTCCAGGAGGGCTAGCCGAAAATGAGCGAAACAAGGACCGCGGCCGAGGCGCGGGGCGAAACCCCGGTGATCGCACTGGTGTCCTCGGCGCACGGCGTTTCGCATTTCTTCCACCTGGTGCTGCCGCCGATGTTCCCGTGGCTGCGCGAGGCTTTCGGCTTGAGCTATGCCGAACTCGGGCTGTTGATGACGGTGCTGTTCACCGTCTCCGGGATCGGGCAGGCGCTGGCGGGATTTCTCGTCGACCGCGTCGGGCCGGCGCCCGTCATGCAGGCGGCGCTCGCCTCGTTCGCGGCCGGCGCGCTGGTGCTCGGGTTCGCGCCGTCTTGGGAATGGCTGGTGCTCGGCGCGGCGCTGATCGGCCTCGGCAATGCGCCGTTCCATCCGGTCGACTACTCGGTGCTCAACGCGCGCGTGGGCGGCGCGCGGCTCGGTCACGCCTATGCGATGCACGGCGTTGCCGGCAGCCTCGGCTGGGCGCTGGCACCGGTCTACATGGTCGGCCTCGCGCAGCTCGGCGGCTGGCGCATGGCCTTTTTCGGTGCGGCGGTGCTGGCAGCGCTGATGCTGGCGGTCGTCGCGTGGCGACGCGAGCTGCTCGATGCGAGGCGTCCCGCGGTGCAGGCGGCGCAGGCGGCGGCAGGCACCGGGAAGGCGAGCTCGGTCTCGGTTTCGTCTGCCGCTTCGGCTTCGCCCGGCGCGGCCGGCCAGCTCGACTTCATGCGCCTGCCGGCCGTCTGGTACAGCTTCGCGTTCTTCTTCGCCAGCGCCTTCGCGCTGGGCGGCGTCCAGACCTTCGGTCCCGAATCGGCACGCCAGCTGCACGACGTGCCGCTCGCTGCCGTCGCGCTGTGCCTGAGCGCCTACATGCTGGCCAGCGCTGTCGGCATGATCATCGGCGGTTTTGCCGCCAGCGATCCGTCGCGGGCCGAACGAACGATCGGACTGTCCTTCGGTGTCGCGGCCTTGATTGCAGCCAGCCTGCCTTTCGTGCCGTGGCCGGGACTGCTGATGCCGCTGCCTTTCGCATTGATGGGCCTGTCGGCCGGCATCGCGAATCCGTCGCGTGACCTGCTGATCCGCCGTGCGGCGCCTCCCGGCGCAACCGGGCGCGTCTACGGCGTCGTCTACTCCGGGCTCGACCTCGGCATGTCGATTGCGCCGCCGATCCTGGGCCTGATCCTCGATCGTGGATCGCCGGCCGGCGTCTGGTTCGGCATCGCGATCGCTCAGGTGCTGATGATCGGCCTCGCATTCAGGGCAGCCAGTTCCGCCGGGACGGTGCCGGCCGCGGCCACTTCGGCGGCTGCCGCCTCGGCGACTGCTTCGCTGGGCAGCGGGCAGCGCACGGCCTGAGAGCGTGAGAAGGAGTCGATGACGCAGAGAGATTCGCGAACGATGGCCGACAACGCCGATCTGTTCGGGGAGGCCGGCGGCGCGGACCCGGGCGCGTCGGCCGAAGTCTCGCGCGCTGCCGTGGCGAAGCAGCCGGGCGGCGCTTCGGCATCGGCACCGGCAGCGACCACGAAGTTCGGCACGCCGCTGGCCGAGCGCCTGCGTCCGCAAACGATCGACGAAGTCATCGGCCAGCGCCATCTGCTCGGACCCGGCAAGCCGCTGCGCGTGGCCTTCGAGTCGGGCAAACCGCATTCGATGATCTTCTGGGGACCGCCGGGGGTCGGCAAGACGACGCTGGCCCGGCTGATGGCCGGCGCCTTCGACGCGCATTTCGTCGCGATTTCGGCCGTTCTCGGCGGCGTCAAGGAGATCCGCGAGGCCGTTGCAGTCGCGCAGCAGCAGCGGGAACGGGGCCGGCCGACGATCCTGTTCGTCGACGAGGTCCATCGCTTCAACAAATCGCAGCAGGATGCCTTCCTGCCGCATGTCGAGAGCGGGCTGTTCACCTTCATCGGCGCGACGACCGAGAACCCGTCGTTCGAGGTCAACGGTGCACTGCTGTCGCGGGCGCGCGTCTACGTGCTCGAGCCGCTGTCGGCCGACGAACTCGACGGACTGTTCGATCGGGCGTTGGCCGCGCTCGGCGCAAGAGCGGGGCAGCCGCAAACGACGGCCGGCGGGCCGGCGATCGCCTTCGACACGTCTGCCCGCGAGCGCCTGATCGGCTGGGCCGACGGCGATGCGCGCCGGCTGCTGAACGCGGTCGAGATCGTGGCCGACGCCGCTCGCGGGCTCGGTCGCGACGAGGTTGACGGCGACTTCCTGGAGCAGGCGCTGTCGCAGAACCTGCGCCGTTTCGACAAGGGCGGCGACGCCTTCTATGACCAGATCAGCGCCTTGCACAAGTCCGTGCGTGGCTCGGATCCCGACGCGGCGCTGTACTGGCTGTGCCGGATGCTCGATGGCGGGGCCGACCCACGCTATCTGGCGCGCCGCATCGTGCGGATGGCCAACGAGGACATCGGCCTGGCCGATCCTCGCGCGACCACGATCGCGCTCGATGCGGCCGGAATCTACGAGCGGCTGGGATCGCCGGAAGGCGAACTCGCGCTGGCGCAGGCGGTCGTCTATCTGGCCTGCGCGGCGAAGTCGAATGCCGTCTACCTCGCCTACAAGCGGGCGCGCGGCTTCGTCGCCGAGCATGGCTCGGCGCCGGTTCCGATGCACCTGCGCAATGCGCCGACCAAGCTGATGAAAGGGCTCGGCCACGGCAAGGGCTACCGCTACGCGCACGACGAGCAGGGCGGCTACGCGGCCGGCGAGCGCTATTTCCCCGACGGCGTTGGCCGCCCGGTTTTCTACGAACCGGTCGAGCGGGGCCTGGAAACGAAGATCAGGGAAAAGCTCGCCTGGCTGCGAGCACGCGACCAGGCCACTGCAGGTTCCGACGAGCCGCCGAGCGCGAGCTAATTGCTAAACTCGCCGATTGCCCAGCCCGCTTGCGGACTGCGCGCTCTTCTTCGTCCGCTCCGTACCCTCATCCCATGCTCGACATCGCCCAGCTCCGCAAGGATCCCGAAACCGCTGCTGCACGCCTCGCAGCGCGCGGCTACGCGCTCGACCTCGACGTGTTCCGCGCGCTCGAAGCCGAGCGCAAGGCGCTGCAGGTTCGCGCCGAAGAGTTGCAGGCGCGGCGCAATGCGCTGTCGAAGTCGATCGGGCAACTGAAGGCGCGCGGCGAGGACACGTCGGCCGTGATGGCCGAAGTCGCCGGGCTCGGCGACGAGCACAAGGCGGCAACGACGCAAAGCGATGCGGTCCGGCAGCGGCTCGACGACTGGCTGGCCCAGGTACCGAACCTGCCGCACGAGTCGGTACCGGTCGGCGACGGCGAATCGGCGAACGTCGAGGTTCGCCGCTGGAGCCCGCAGGGCGGCGAGCCGCCGACGATGGCCTTCGAGCCGCGCGACCATGTCGACATCGGCGAGCCGCTCGGGCTCGACTTTGCAGCGGCGGCGCGCCTGTCGGGGGCGCGCTTCGCGGTGATGAAGGGCGGCGTGGCGCGGCTGCAT
>CALLYQ010000134.1 GCA_937858875.1 uncultured Lautropia sp.
CCCGCCGCAACTCAAGACGGCCGATCCGATCCTGCCGGCCTGGCTGAAGAAGTAAGTCGGAGTCATCCTTGGTCGAGATCCTGATCCAGGGCGCGGTATCCAGCGCCATCTACGCGCTGCTGGCGGTCGGCTTCACGCTGATCTTCGGCGTCGCGCGCATCCTGAACCTCGCGCACGGCTCGTTCTACGCGCTCGGCGCCTACGCCACTTACCTGCTCACGACCTACGACTGGCCGCTGGTGCCGGCGGCAATCGTCGCCATCGCCTTCGTGGCCGGTTTCGGGGTCGTCATGGAGCGGGTGCTGGTGCGGCCGATGCGCAGGCGCTCTCTGCTGGCGGTGCTGATGATCACGCTGGCGACGGCGCTGGCGGTGGAGCAGTTGCTGTTCCTGAGCTTCGGCTCCGAGTACCGCAACGTGCCGGCGCTGGTCTCGGCCAAGTACACGCTGTTCGGCGTCGATGTGGCCGGCCAGCGCCTGCTCACCGTGGTCGCCGCGATCGTGCTGATCGGGCTGCTGTGGCTGTTCATCCAGCGCACGCGGCTGGGCTCGGCGATCCTGGCGATCTCGCAGGATCCCGAGGCCGCGCAGTACATGGGCATCCCGTCGGACCGGATCTTCTCGATCGTGATGGCATTGTCGGCCGCGCTGGCCGCCGCGGCGGGGATCCTTGCCGGGCCGTTCCTGACCGTGCAGCCGACGATGTGGCTGCTGCCGGTCGTCAAGGCCTTCGCGATCGTCGTCGTCGGCGGGCTCGGGTCGATTCCGGGCAGCATCCTGGCCGCGCTGATGCTCGGCTATGCCGAAACGATCGTCGCCTACATGGCCTCGACCAGCTGGACCGAAATCATTGGAGTGCTCGCGACCTTGCTGATGTTGATCTTCCGCCCGGCCGGCATGTTCGGCAAGCGCGCGGCGTTCTGAGGAGAGTGCAATGAATCGACGTGCACTCGATACCGTAGCGGGCGCGCCCGGCCGGATGGCCAATCCGGCTCCGGCGCCGCTCGCCCACGCCCGGCCAGCGGGGCTGCTCGGCGACAAGCTCGACATGGCCGGCGCGGCCGTCTTCGTCGCGATCATGGTCGTGCTGCCGCTGGTGCTCGACAACAGCTATCTGCTCGGCGTGCTTTCGGTCGCGCTGATCTATGCGCTGTGGGCGGTGAGCTGGGATTTCATGTCCGGCCTCACCGGCCGCGAGAACTTCGGCCATGCGCTGTTCATCGGCGCCGGCGGCTACACGGCCGGTTTCATGAACACGGTCTGGTTCATCGACGGCTGGTGGAGCATTCCGGCGGCGATGGTCGTGGCCTCGGTCTTCGCGATCGTCGTCGGACTGCCGACGTTGCGGCTGAAGGGCCCGTACTTCGCGCTGGCGATGCTGTCGGCCTCGGTCATCATGGAACGGCTGATGCTGATCTTCTGGGAGTACACCGGAGGCGAAGAAGGCATCAACGGCGTCGAGCCGCTGTTCGACTCGCCGCTGTCGTTCTACTACTTTGCGCTCGCCGTGCTGCTCCTGGTCACCGTCGCGCTGGTGATGCTGGCGCGCTCGAACTGGGGGCTGGTGCTGCGCGCGATCCGCGGCGACGAAGCCACCTGCCAGGCGGCCGGCCTGAACGTCACCTGGTACAAGATCGCCTCGCTGCTGATCAGCGGTGCGATCGCCGGTGCCGGCGGCGCGATGTACGCGCACTACCAGATGCAGGTCAGCCCGCAGGTCTTCACGGTCGTGCTCACGATCACCGTGATCACGATGGTCTACGTCGGCGGCATGGGCTCGGTCTGGGGTCCGATCGGCGGCGCGATCCTGCTGGTGATGATGACCGAGCTGCTGCGCGACTTCGGCGAGTGGCGGCTGATGATCTACAGCCTCACGCTGATCCTGATCCTGTTCTTCCTGCCCGAAGGTTTCATTGCGCCGCTCTGGCACAGGTTCAAGGCATGGGTGGGAGCAAAGCGATGAGCGCGATCCTCGAAGTCAAGGGCGTGACCAAGCGCTTCGGTGGCCTGGTCGCGGTCAACGACGTCAGCTTCTCTCTGGCGGCCGGCGAGATCGCCGGCGTGCTCGGGCCCAACGGCGCCGGCAAGACCACGCTGTACAACCTGCTGACCGGCTTCATCCCGGCCGACGAAGGCAGCATCGTCTTCCAGGGCCGGCAGCTTCGCGGCGTGGCGCCGCACCGGATCGTGCGTATGGGCATCTCTCGCACCTTCCAGTTGTGCCGGCCCTTCGTCGGCATGAGCGTGCTCGAGAACGTCAAGGTCGGCGGGCTCGCGCAGCCGGCGCCGCCGGAAGGGCGCGAAGCGCACGCGCAACGGCTGATCGCGCAGGTCGGGCTGTCCGGCAAGGAGAACATGCCGGCCGAGCTGATGGCCTACGGCGACCAGCGCCGGCTCGAGATCGCACGCGCGCTGGCCGCGTCGCCGAAGCTGCTGCTGCTCGACGAACCTATCGCCGGGCTCGGCTCGGGCGAGATCGCCGAGCTGTCGACGCTGATCCGCCAGATCCACGCCGATACCGGGCTCACGGTCCTGCTGATCGAACACAAGCTGCATGAATTCATGAAACTGGTGAATCGCGTCATCGCGCTCGACTTCGGCGAGCTGATCGCCGACGACGTCCCGGAACGGATCGTCGCGCACCCGCGGGTCATCGAGGCCTATATCGGCGGCAACGTGCCCGAAACGGAGGCAGCCTGATGTCCGCGCTGCCCCGGCAGGCCATTGCAGGCGCACCGCTGCTCGAGATCGGCGGCCTCACCGTTCGCTACGGCAAGGCGCTCGCGCTCGAGGACGTGTCGATGACGATCGGCGAAGGCGAGATCGTCGCTGTGCTCGGTCCCAACGGCGCCGGCAAGTCGACGCTGCTGAAGGCAATCTCGCGGATGCAGCCCTCGCAGGGCACGCTGAAGCTGCGCGGCGAATCGATCCAGTCGCTGGCCGCGCACCAGGTCGTCGGCCATGGCATCTGCCATTGTCCCGAAGGCAGGCGCCTGTTCACCGAGCTCAGCGTACTGAAGAACCTGATGCTCGGTGCTTACCTGCGCCGCGACCGTGCGGCCGTCGAGCGCGACCTCGAATTCGTCTACTCGCTGTTCCCGATCCTGCGCGAGCGCGAAGCGCAGATCGTCAGCACGCTGTCGGGCGGCCAGCAGCAGATGGTCGCCGTCGGACGGGCGCTGATGGGCGGGCCGTCGCTGCTGCTGCTCGACGAGCCGTCGGTGGGTATCGCGCACCGGCTCAAGCTCGAGATCTTCGAGGCGATCCGCAAGATCCGCGACACCGGCACCGCGATCCTGATGGCCGAGCAGGACGCACAGTCGGCGATGCGGATCGCCGATCGCGTCTACGTGCTCGAGCACGGCCACGTCGGCCGCGAAGGCACGAGCGCCGAGATGTCGAAGGACGACTACGTCAGGCAGGCGTATCTGGGCGTTGCCTGAGAACGTCTGGACGCGACGGCGACGAGCGCGACGGTGCAGCGCGCAGCGCTTCGGCGGCAGCCAGTTCACGTGCCAGCGCGATCGTGCGCGCGAGGAATTCGCGGCGATCCTCGCGTCGGTAGCTGACGATGACCGGTGAGCTGAAGGCCGACGAATCCAGCGGCGCGTAGCCGATGTCGTCGCGGTACAGGCGCTGGACCGATGCCGGCACGACGGTGACGCCGAGGCCGGCAGCGACGAGCCCGATCGCCGTCTGCAGTTCGTTGGCCTCCTGGACGACGTTCAGCGTGTAGCCGGCGCTGCGGAACTGGTCGAGTACCTGGTCCGCGTAGCTGGGTCGCGGCCGTGCCGGATACAGCACGAACGGCAGCGCAGCCAGGTCGCCGACGCTCAGCCCCTTGCGCCCGCAAGTCTTCAGCAGCGGGTGCGCGATCGGCAGCACGGCCGCCAGCGGCTCGGCCATCAAGACTTCGCGCTCGATCTCCGGATCGTCGAACGGGATCCGGCCGAAGCCGATGTCGATGCGACCGAGCTTCAGCGCTTCGAGTTGCTGCAGCGAGGTCATCTCGGACAGGCCGACATCGACCTGCGGGTCGGCGCTGCGGACCCGGCGGATCAGTTCGGGAACGAAACCGTAGAGCGTCGACGGCACGAAGCCGATGCCGAACCAGATGCGCCTGTGCTGTCCGATTGCCCTTGTGGCGGCGGCAATCTCGTCGATCCGCGCGGTGACCTGCAGCGACTGCTCGAGCAGGAAGCGTCCGGCGTCGGTCAGCTTCAGCGCACGACCTTCGCGCACGAACAGTGCAACGCCGAGTTCGTCTTCGAGGCTGCGGATCTGCCGGCTCAATGGCGGTTGTGCCATGTGCAGCAGTTCGGCTGCTCGCGTGACGTTCAGTTCGCGCGCGACGACCTGGAAGTACCGGAGCTGCCGAAGTTTCATCGATACCCGAAAGGTCTGGAACCGGACGCAAACGGTGTTGGACGCCGCCTGTGGGCCGATCCTATATTTCCCCGACCCGCAAGACCTGCCGACCACCCGGATTACAGCATGACAGCACCCGCGATCTCCGTCTCCGACATCGAAGCCATCATCGTCGACCTGCCGACGATTCGCGCGCACAAGCTGGCGATGGCGGTGATGAACGTCCAGACGTTGGTGATCGTGCGTGTGCGCTGCTCGGACGGCGTCGAGGGCATCGGCGAGGCGACGACGATCGGCGGCCTCAGCTATGGCGAGGAGAGTCCGGAAGGCATCAAGCTGGCGATCGACACCTATCTCGGCCCTGCACTGGCCGGCCGTGATGCCGGCAACGTCAATGCCGCGATGCAAGCGCTCGATACCGTCGCACAGGGCAATACCTTCGCCAAGTCGGCAATCGAGACGGCGCTACTCGACGCGCAGGGCAAGCGGCTCGGCGTTTCGGTCGGCGACCGCGTCCGGCTCGGCGAGGAGGAGGTGGTGCGCGAGTACGTCGCGCACACCGGCGCGGTCGCC
>CALLYQ010000135.1 GCA_937858875.1 uncultured Lautropia sp.
GGAACCGCACCCAGATGTCGGCCTGGATGTACTCCATGATGTGGCCGATGTGGAACGCCCCGTTCGCGTAGGGCAGGGCGGTGGTAACGAACAAGTGGCGCGAGGTCATCGCTGGATCTTAGCAAACGGACCGGCCCGATCGGCGCGCGGGCGCCGGCTTTCACGCAGATCAAGGTCCGTGTCGGCCCCCGGCACTAGCCTTTGCTTTCGATCCGGATGCGGAGCACGCGATGGTGGCAGCAGGAATACCCGATCTCGTCTGTCCGGCCGGCAGCCTGCCGGCACTGAAGGCGGCCGTCGACAACGGCGCCGATGCCGTCTATTGCGGCTTTCGCGACGCGACCAACGCGCGCAACTTCAAGGGCCTGAACTTCGACCGCGCCGGCCTCGTCGAAGGCCTTCGCCATGCGCATTCGCGCGGCGCCGAGGTGCTGGTCGCGATCAACACCTACCCGCAGAGCGGCCGTGTCGCGGAATGGCAGGCTGCCGTCGATGCGGCTGCCGACCTCGGTGTCGACGCGCTGATCGTTGCCGACATCGGGCTGCTCGCCTACGCCAGTGCCCGCCACCCCGAACTGCGGCTGCACCTTTCGGTGCAGGGCTCGGCAACGAATCACGAGGCGATCGAGTTCTGCCGTCGGGAATTCGGCGTGCAGCGCGCGGTATTGCCGCGGGTGCTCACCCTCGCACAGGTCGAGCAGGTGATCCGGCACACCGAGACCGAGATCGAGGTGTTCGGCTTCGGCAGCCTGTGCGTGATGAACGAGGGGCGTTGCTGGCTGTCCTCGCACGCCACCGGCGAGTCGCCGAACACGCACGGCGTCTGCTCGCCTGCGCCCTACGTGCGCTGGGACGAAGAAGCGTCCGGACTGTCGGCGCGCCTGAACGGCATCCTGATCGACCGCTACGGGCCGCAGGAGAAGGCCGGCTATCCGACGCTGTGCAAGGGCCGCTTCGAGGTGCAGGGGCGCATCGATTACGCGCTCGAGGAGCCGACCAGCCTGAACGTGCTGCCGATCCTGGGCGATCTTCTGCGCATCGGGGTCGCCGCGATCAAGATCGAAGGACGCCAGCGCAGTCCGACCTACGTCGCCCAGGTCACGCGAACGATGCGCGCGGCCATCGACGCGGCGGCTGCCGACGCGCGCTACCAGGTGCGGCCGCAATGGCAGGCCGATCTGTCGAAACTGGCCGAGGGGCAGCAGGTCACGCTCGGCGCCTACAGCAAGCCGTGGAAATGAACGCACGCCCGAAGCTCTCTCTCGGACCGCTGCTGTATTACTGGCAGCGCCAGCAAGTGCTCGACTTCTATGCCGAGGTGGCCGAGTCGCCGGTCGAGGTCATCCATATCGGCGAGGTCGTCTGCTCACGCCGCCACCAGATGCGCCCGGCCGACTGGACCGGGCTGGCCCGCGATCTGAAATCCTGCGGCAAGGAGGTCGTGCTGTCGAGCCAGGCGCTGCTCGAGGGCGAGGCCGACGTGCGCCGCCTGCACAAGCTGCTCGAACACGGCGACTACCTGGTCGAGGCCAACGACCTGGGCGCGGTGGCGCTGCTGGCGCGCAAGGCGCCGTTCGTCGCCGGCCCGCACCTGAACCTGTACAACGAAGCGGCACTCGACTGGTACGCCGGCGTCGGCGCGCAGCGCTGGGTGCCGCCGCTCGAAATGTCGGGCGCCTCGATCGCGGCGCTGCACGCCACTAGGCCGGCCGGCATGCAGACCGAGGTGTTCGTCTACGGGCGGATGCCGCTGGCGCTGTCGGCGCGCTGCTTCACGGCGCGCCACTACGGGCTCAGCAAGGACGACTGCCAGTACCGCTGCCTCGACCACCCCGATGGCATCGTATTGGCGACCCGTGAACAGCAGTCGTTCCTGGCGATCAACGGCGTACAGACGCAGTCGGCGCAGCACTGCATGTTGCTGCACGAAATGCCGGCGCTGCGCGAGATCGGCGTCGAGCTAGTCAGGATCAGCCCGCAGTCGACGCACTGCCTCGACGTGATCGCGGCTTTCGACGCGGCGCGCCGCGGCCACGTCGCAGACGCCGACCCCGACTGGAGCGTCGACGGCTTCTGCAACGGTTTCTGGCACGGCCGTGCCGGGATCGAATTCATCGGAGCGCGTCGATGATCGTCATTCCCGAACTCACGCTGCCGCGACCGTTCGCGGCGATCGGCCGGCACCTGCCGCAGTGGCCGCATTCGCTGGCACTGGCGACGGCGCTGAACCTGGCGACGAGCCGCGGACTGCTGGCGCTCGACGAACTCGCGATGCTCGAAGGCCGGCTCGTGCGCATCCGCGTGCGCGATGCCGGCTCCAGCGCCAGCATCATGCTGCGCAGCGGCCGCTTCCGCGTCGCCGACTCGGCGCAGCAGGCCGCGCTGACCCTGACTGCGCCGGTCTCGGCCTACCTGCAGATGCTCGCCCGCCAGGAGGACCCCGACACGCTTTTCTTTCACCGGCGCCTGTCGATCGAAGGCGATACCGAGCTGGGCCTGCTGGCCAAGAACCTGCTCGATCGCATCGAGCTGCCGCGTTGGCTGCGCCTGCAGGGCGGCGATCCGGCCGGATGACGCCATCGCCCGGCACGGCCGGGCGGGCCCGGTCGGATCGATCCGACCGGCACTCCGGCCGCCGCGGCGGCCCGGGCAACGCGGAAGGGCTAAACTCGGCTGGCCGATCCCGAAGTCCGCGTATCCACAGGAGTCCGCTTCCATGTCCTTCACCGAAGCCGAGCTGCGCTCGGCCCTGTCGCGCATCATCGATCCGAACACCGGCAAGGACCTGGTCTCAGGCAACTCGGTGAAGAACATCCGGATCGACGGGCGTGACGTCAGCGTCGACGTCGAACTCGGCTACCCGGCGAAAAGCCAGCTCGACCCGATCCGCAAGGCCGTGATTGCCGGCGTCCGTGAACTGCCCGGTGCCGGTGCGGTCACCGCCAACGTCTACCAGAAAATCGTCCCGCATTCGGTCCAGCGCGGCATCCGCACGCTGCCCAATGTCAAGAACATCATCGCCGTCGCTTCGGGCAAGGGCGGCGTCGGCAAGAGCACGACGGCCGCGAACCTCGCACTCGCACTGGCCGCCGAAGGCGCCAACGTCGGGATGCTCGACGCGGACATCTACGGGCCCTCGCAGCCGACGATGCTCGGCATCAGCGGGCGACCGGAATCGCGCGACGGCAAGAAGCTCGAACCGATGTACGGCCATGGACTGCAGGCCAGCTCGATCGGCTTCATGATCGACCCGGACACGCCGATGGTCTGGCGTGGCCCGATGGTCACGCAGGCGCTCGAGCAACTGCTGCGCGAGACCAACTGGCGCGACCTCGACTACCTGGTCATCGACATGCCGCCGGGCACCGGCGATATCCACCTGACGCTGGCGCAGAAGATCCCGGTCACCGGGGCGGTCATCGTCACCACGCCGCAGGACATCGCGCTGCTGGATGCGCGCAAGGGCCTGAAGATGTTCGAGAAGGTCGGCATCCCGATCCTCGGCATCGTCGAGAACATGGCGATCCACATCTGTTCGAATTGCGGCCACGCCGAACACATCTTCGGCCACGGCGGCGGCGAACGGATGGCCGGCGAATACGGCGTCACCTATCTGGGCGGCCTGCCGCTCGACATCCGGATCCGCGAACAGGCCGACTCCGGCCGGCCGACGGTGGTGTCGGATCCCGACGGCGACGTCGCTGCGATCTATCGGCGGATCGCACGAAGCGTGGCGGTCCAGATCGCCGAGAAGGCGCGCGACGCGAAGGCGGACTTCCCCGAGATCGTCTACCAGGACACCTGAGCTCCTTGGCGCTTGCGATCGCTTGCTTTCGAGAATGAATGCCGGCCTTTTGCCGGCGTTTTGCCCGTTTCGATCACCTTCGTCCGGCGCGAACGGCTTAGCATCTTCCCCAAGGCAGTTCACCCGATCGTCGGAACGATCCCCCCGCCGACGACCGATCGGTTGTCTCCGCCTCGCCGGACGAAAGAAGGCCCTCGGGCCGACTGCCGTCCGGTTTTTTTTTCGCGTTGCGCCTATGTCCACGTCTTCATATTGCATTGAGTCTGTCGGGACGTAAGCTGTCTCGAAGGCCCGGCGTCGCATTTGCCGCCCGCCGAAGGCAAGGAGAAACGATGGACATCACCCGAAGGCCGGGCGGCGCCGCAGCGACCGTCTGCGCCGCTCCGGATCCCGGAGGCAGTTGATGGGCGCGCCTGAAGAATCCGTCGTGAACGGTTCGAGGGCCCGGCCAGACCAACTCCCCTCGGTGGATCGATTGCTGCGCCAGCCAGGCGTGGCGAACCTGATTGCCCGCAACGGCCATACGCTGGTTGCAGCGCAGGCAAGAACGATACTCGAAGACCTGCGTGCGCAGGCGCTCGCCGGCGCGCTGCCGCAGGGGCAACTCGGCCCCGAAGCCCTCGAGGCCAGGCTGCGCGAGCAGGTCGACGCAGCGCTGGCCCCGCGAATGCGTCGTGTGCTCAACCTGACCGGCACCGTACTGCACACGAACCTGGGTCGCGCGCTGCTGGCCGACGCCGCGCTCGAGCACCTGCTCGTGACGATGAGCGGGCCGAACAACCTCGAATTCGACCTGGCTACCGGCGAGCGCGGAGACCGCGACGACATCGTCGAGGATCTGCTTTGCGCAATCACCGGAGCCGAAGCGGCGACCGTCGTCAACAACAACGCGGCGGCGGTCTTGCTGAGCATCGCCGCGCTGGCGTCGGGCCGCGAGGTCATCGTGTCGCGCGGCGAACTGGTCGAGATCGGTGGCGCCTTCCGGATGCCCGACGTGATGGCCAGCGCCGGCGCCCGGCTGGTCGAGGTCGGCACGACCAATCGCACGCACGCGCACGACTACGAGCACGCGATCGGCGAGCGCACTGCGCTGCTGATGAAGGTGCATACCAGCAACTATCGCGTGCAGGGCTTCACCTCGGCAGTCGACGAAGCGCGGCTGGCCGGGATCGCGCACGCGCACGGGCTGCCGCTGGCCTGCGACCTTGGCAGCGGTTCGCTGGTCGACCTGAGCCGCTACGGGCTGCCGCGCGAACCCTTGACGCAGCAAATGCTCGAGGCCGGCTGTGACGTCGTCACGTTTTCCGGCGACAAGTTGCTCGGCGGACCGCAGGCGGGGCTGATCGTCGGCACGAAGGAAGCGATCGGAAGGATCCGCAAGTTCCCGATGAAGCGGGCGCTGCGAATGTCGAAGCTGCCGATCGCCGCGCTGGAAGCCACGCTGCAGCTCTATCTGCGACCCGAACGGCTGGTTGCCGAGCTGCCCACGCTGCGCCAGCTGACGCGGCCGATCGCCGAGATCCGGGCGATGGCGGTCGCGCTGGCGCCGACGCTCGCCGAAGCGCTCGCTCCCCGGTTTTCCGCTTCGGTGATCGAACTGGCGAGCCAGATCGGCTCCGGCTCGCTGCCCGTCGAGCGGCTGCCGTCGGCAGGACTCGCGCTGGCGCCGACCGGCACCGTCAAACGTGGGATCGGCACCGCGCTCGACGCCTTGCAGGCGGCGTTCCGCTCGCTGCCGGTTCCGGTCATCGGTCGCATCTCGGGAGATCACCTCGTTCTCGACCTGCGCTGCCTCGAGGAGGCCGGCGAGTTCGTCGCCCAGCTTCCGCATTTGAAGTCCGCGCTGCAATGAGCCGGTACGCGTTGGCCGCATGATCATCGGAACCGCCGGGCACATCGATCACGGCAAGACGACGTTGGTGGCGGCGCTCACCGGCATCTCCGGTGACCGCCTGCCCGAGGAGCGCGCGCGCGGCATGTCGATCGAGCTGGGCTATGCCTGGCTCGATACGCCGGGCGCCGATCCGGGACGGCGCATCGGCTTCATCGACGTGCCCGGTCACGAGCGGCTCGTGCATACGATGCTCGCCGGCGCCGGCGGGATCGATTTCGCACTGTTGCTGGTGGCCGCCGACGACGGCGTGATGCCCCAGACGCGCGAGCACCTGGCCGTGCTTTCGCTGCTCGGGCTCGAGCGCGGCGCTGCGGTGATCACGAAGACCGACGTGGTCGACGCCGATCGCGTGGCGGCCGTGCTGGCCGAGGCACGTTCGCTGCTGGCGCGCAGTTCGCTGGCCGCCGCGCCGGTGCTGCCGGTCTCGGCGCGCAGCGGCGACGGCATCGACGCACTGCGCGCGTTGCTGTTCGAGGCCGCGCGCGAACCGGCCGGGCGCTTCGTCGGCGAGACCGGGTTCCGGCTGGCGGTCGATCGCGCGTTCGTGCTCGACGGCGTGGGCACGGTTGTGACCGGTACCGTGCATGGCGGCCAGGTTGCGATCGGCGACACCCTTGCGCTGGTGCCGTCCAACCATCGGCTGGAAGGCCGCGTGCGGGGGCTGCAGGTCCATGGCCGTCGCGTGGAGCGCGCCGGTGCCGGCCAGCGCTGTGCGATCTCGCTTGCCGGGCTGTCGAAAGGGCAGGTCGAGCGCGGCCAGTGGCTGACCGAACCCGCGATCGCGCAGGCCAGTGACCGGATCGACGTACAGATCGATCTGTGGCACGAGGAGGCAAGGCCGCTGCGATCGGGCACGCGGGTCCATCTGCACCTGGGCGCGGCCGCGACGATCGGCTCGGTGGTGATCCTCGATGCGCCCGGTGCCGGCGATGCGCTCGCTCCGGCAGCCAGTGCCCGCGCGCAACTCGTGCTGCGCGAGCCGGTCGGCGCCTGGCACGGCGACCGCGTGGTACTGCGGGACGCGTCGGCCTCACGTACGCTCGCCGGCGGCGCCGTGCTCGACGTGTTCGCACCGGCCAGGTATCGCCGCACGCCGCAGCGGCTGGCGGAACTCGATGCCTGCGCGCTGCCCACGGCGGCAGAGCGGCTGGCAGGACTGCTCGCCGCCGCGCCGTTCGGCATCGAGCTGCGGCGCTGGGCGCGCGGGCAAGGAGCGGCTGTCGAAGCTCTTCCGCCGCTGCCTGCCGGCTGCTTGCGTGCAT
>CALLYQ010000136.1 GCA_937858875.1 uncultured Lautropia sp.
GTCGCGCTTCCGGATGATCGACGGCGACGTGCGCGATCCGCAGGCCTGCCGCGACGCGGTGGGGCTCGGCGAAGCCGGGCTGGCTGCCGGCACCGGCGACGCTGGCGATCCGGTGCCGGTCGATCACGTGCTGCACCAGGCCGCGCTCGGCTCGGTGCCGCGTTCGATCGCGCATCCGCTGCCCTCGTTCGCAGCGAACGTCGAGGGCTTCCTGCACCTGCTCGAAGCCGCCCGCGAGGCCGGCGTGCGGCGGCTGGTCTATGCATCGTCGAGCTCCGTCTACGGCGACCACCCCGATCTGCCGAAGGTCGAGAGCCGGGTCGGGCGCGTGCTGTCGCCGTACGCGGCGACCAAGGCCGCCGACGAACTGTTCGCCGATACCTGGGCACGCGTCTACGGCTTCGAATGCGTCGGCCTGCGCTACTTCAACGTGTTCGGTCCGCGCCAGGATCCCGACGGTGCCTATGCGGCGGTCGTGCCGCGCTGGTGCGCGTCGCTGCTCGCGGGCGAGCCGGTCTGGATCAACGGCGACGGCCAGACGAGCCGCGACTTCTGCTACGTCGCCAACGCCGTGCAGGCGAATCTGCGTGCGGCGCTCGCGGCTGAACTGCCGTCGCCGCACGAGGTCTTCAACGTGGCGGTCGGGGAGCGCACGAGCCTGCTCGAGCTTTTCGGGCTGCTGCGCGGCTTGCTCGCGGCGCGCGATCCGGCGTTGGCCACGGTCGAGCCGTCGTTTCGGGATTTCCGCGCCGGCGACGTGCGGCACTCGCTCGCCGACATCGGGCACGCGCAGCGAACGATCGGCTACGCGCCCACGCATCGCATCGGCGAGGGGCTCGCCGATGCGATCGACTGGTACGTAGGCTTCGTGCGCGGACGCGGCTGAGGCCCGCTCAGAGCTTCGCCTGAAGGGCCTTGGCGGCGTCGGCCACCGGGCCCGCCTCCGCCGTTTCCAGCACCGTCGAAACCTCGCTGCGCGCTCCGGCCTTGTCGCCGGCGCGCAGCAGCGCCTCTGCCAGATGCAGCCGCAGCTGCGGATTCTTCGGCGCCGCCGCCACCGCCTCGCGCAGCATCTCGAGCCCCTTCGGATCGCCGGCCATGGACAGGATCACGCCGTAGGTGTCGAGAACCGCCGGATGTTTCGGCGCGACTTCCCAGGCGCGTCTGGCCACCTCTGCGGCGCGGCGGTCCTTCAGCTCGTGCAGCGCCCAGGCGCCGTTGTTCAGCGCGAGCACGTTGTTCGGCTGGGCGTCGGCGACGACCTTGTAATGGTCCCAGGCCTGGCGCCAGCGCTGCTGGGAAATCTCGAACTCGCCGGCGTACATGCGCAGGGCGAGGTTCTCCGGTTCGGCACGCAGCCAGTCGCCGAGCATGGCCTCGGCCTGCTTTTCCTCGCCGGCGCTGCGCAGCGCGCGGTGCAGCTTCGTGCCGGCCGCCACCGTCTTTTGCTGGTCGAAGGCCCGACGATAACCGTCGGCGGCGGTCTTCCAGTCGTTGTCGGCGGCGGCCAGGTCGCCTTGCAGCAGTGCCCCGGCGAACGCGTTCTGTTTCGGCGCGCGCAGCCGGTCGGCCAGCCGGCGCGCCTCGTCCTTGCGTCCGAGCGCGTGCATCGTGGCGGCCATGGCCACCTGCGGCTCGATCGCGTTCGGCGCGATCTCGGCCGCCTTGACGAAGCTGGCCAGCGCCAGGTCGTTCTTGCCGTCGGCGCGATGGACTTCTCCGATCCGCATCATTGCGCCCCAGGCGCCCGGATTCGTGCGCAGCAGGCGTTCCCAGGTGGCGATCGCCTGTCCGCGCTGGTTGTCGCGCAACTGAGCCTGGGCGAGCGCGTCGAGGACCTGCAGGTCGTCGGGATGGCTGTTGTGCGCCTGCTGCAGCAAGGGCACGGCTTCGGCGGCAGTGTCGGTTTCCATCATGTACCGGGCCGTGGCGAGCACCGGCATCGCCGACGCCGGATCGGCGTCGCGGGCTTTCTTGAGCAATTCGAGCGCGCGCGCGCGCGGCGCCTGCTCGATCACCGCCAGCTGGGCGAGCGCCACCCAGGCCTGCGCGCTCTTCGGATGGGCCGCCACGAAGTCTTCGTAGCGCTTGCGGGCGCTGTCGCGCTTGCCGTCGCGAATGTCGGCGTTCGACAGGTTGGACACCGCCGGGAAGTGCTGCGGATCCAGCGCAAGCGCCTGTTCCCAGGCGCGGCGGGCGGCTGCGTTGTCGTTCTTTGCCAGGAAGACGCCGCCGCGCAGCATCTCGGGGATCGGGCTCTTCGGTGCCTTCTGCTTGGCCCGTTCGACGGCAGCGAGTGCCTGGTCGAACTTGCCCTCGCGCGTGAGCGCGGTGATCAGCACGAAGTCGGCCTGCAGGTTCGTCGAATCGAGTTCGACGGCGGCTTCGAGCTGGTCGATCGCCGTGGCCCGGTCGCCGGTGGCCAGGTTGGACATGGCCAGCCCGGTCAGCTTGCGCGAATCTTTCGGGTCGAGCTTCGTGGCCTGTTCGAAGTACTTCTCGGCGGCCTCGGGATTGTTGGTCTTCAGCGAAGCTTCACCGGCGATCGCGAGCAGCATCGGGTCTGCCGCGCCGCGTTCGAGCGGCCGGCGCACGGCTTCGAGCGCGCGCTCGGGCGCGTTCATCTTCAGGTAGGTGCTGCCGAGCAGGCGGTAGCCCTGCAACGCGGTCGGCTGCCGATCGACGAGGCGACGCGCCTGGCGCTCGGCCTGCTCGAGCTCGTTCAGCTGAAGGTGCACGGCTGCTGCGAGGGCCACCGAGGGCAGGTAGTCCGGCGCGCGGCGCAGCGCCTCGCCGACCGAGTCGCGTGCCGCCGCGACTTGGCCAGAACGCGCCTCGATGACGGCCTTCAGATGGTGGGTCATCACGTGGTTCGGCGCGAGCCTGGCAAGCTCGGCCTGGTATCTGCGCGCATCGTCGAGCTTGCCTTCCTCGATCGCAATGCCGGCCAGCCGGGACGGGACGTCGGGGCGACGCGGCGCCAGCTTCTC
>CALLYQ010000137.1 GCA_937858875.1 uncultured Lautropia sp.
CCATGTTCCCTGTGAGGTGGAGCTCGACCTCCCGTTCGGGCCCGCGAGGGTCGATCGGGCCGCCCACGGTGTGCAGGTCGGCCAGTGTCAGCACGCGCCTGCCCGTGTCACGCAGCCCGACCCCGGGGTCGTCGAGATTGCTGCGTGCCATGTCCACGCGCATGTCGGTACTCGCGCCGTACTCGGTGCTCGCATGGCTCGCTCGGCTCGTGGGGGCGGAATGAGAGGGAGCGACACCGTTGTGCGCTCCATGCCCGCCGCCGTGCGAGTCCCCATGCTGCGCGGCACCGGCGTGGGAAGCACGCTGCGCAGCCTCTCCCATGGCGCCGTGGTTCATGCCACCTCCCATGGACCCGTGATCCATGCCGCCCATCATGTCGGCCATGGTGAGCCACTGAACGGGATCGAGCGCAGGCACCGGGGCAGCGAGACCGGGTCGGCTGGTCAGGGTTCCACGTGCATAGCCCGTGCGATCCATGGCCTGCGCGAAGATCGTGTAGGCATCGTCCTGCGGCTCGACGAGCACGTCGTAGGTCTCTCCGGGACCGAAGCGGAACTCGTCGACGCTGACTGGCTCCACGTTCACCCCGTCGGCCTGGACCACGGTCAGCTTCAGGCCCGGAATGCGGACATCGTAGAACGTGTTCGCCGCCCCATTGATGAATCGCAGGCGCACGCGTTCACCGGGCCGGAACAGGGCCGTCCAGTTGCCCGCCGGGGTCACGCCGTTCATCAGATAGGTCAGCGTGTAGGCGGACAGGTCGGCCAGATCTGTCGGGTTCATCCGCATCTGGTTCCACATCCGGCGCCTGTCGAGCGCGGCGTCAAGTCCCTTACTGGAGACGTCGCGGAAGAAGTCGACGACGGTCGGCTGATTGAAGTTGTAGACGTCGCCCTGGATCTTCAGCTTGGAGAGCACGTCCATCGGGTCATCGTCGGTCCAGTCCGACAGCTGCACCACGTAGTCCCTGTCGGCGCGGATCGTTTCGCCGCCCGCGGGCTCGATGACGAGCGCGCCGTACACGCCCGTCTGCTCCTGGTTTCCCGAGTGCGAGTGATACCAGTAGGTTCCGCTCTGCTCGACCTTGAAGCGGTAGGTGAAGGTCTCGCCCGGTGCGATGCCCGGAAAGCTGATGCCCGGCACGCCGTCCATCTGGAAGGGCAGGAGAATCCCGTGCCAATGGATCGAGGTGGCTTCTGGAAGCCTGTTGGTGACGCGCATCGTAACGGTGTCGCCCTCCCGCCAGTACAGGGTCGGCGCCGGAATCGATCCATTGATGACGGTCGCCATGCGCGGCGAACCGGTGAAATTTACCGGGGATTCGGCGATGACGAGATCGAACTGCGTCCCGCGCAGGATCGGCGCGGAGCCCGTTGCCGTGCCGCCGGTTTGCGACCAGGCTCGGCTGGCAAGCGTTGCACCGGCGCCGAGTAGAACGCCGCCTGCGGCCAAACCCTGCACGAACCGGCGACGTGGCAGGGCAGGCAGGGCGAGGGCCGAGCGCGATGGTATGACACGAGGATTCTTCATGGGAGTGCTCTGAAAAGAAACGCGCGCGATCGACCGCAGACTCAAGCCACGTCAAGCGATCAGATTGGGGGAGTAGTTTGCGAACTGTCGCCTGTCACGCCGATGACCGTGACATTACCGATCCGTCATGTTCTGGGTCACGGCGCTGCAGACCAACACCGATGGCGCAGCGAATCGGCCCCTACACTTCCCCTTCCTCGATCCCTGAAGTCAGCCGTGTCGTGTTCGAAAACAGGCACGCGTCGTAGCCTGTCCGTCGCGTACTTACCTTACCTATGCCCGCTCGTCTTCGGTGGGTGATGAGCGACTCCCCGGCATCCCGCTTGCTGCGCGCTCTCCACACCCGCCCCGGCTCTTCAGCGGGCGGCCAATCAACACATCGGAGAGTTTTCAAGCATGGCTCACCAGCAATATCAGTCGTGCATCGATGCCTGCAACGCCTGCGCCGACGCCTGCGACCACTGCGCCACGGCCTGCCTGCAGGAGGACGACGTCAAGATGATGGCGCGCTGCATCGCACTCGACCTCGACTGCGCGGCCATCTGTCGGCTCGCTGCCGGCTACATGTCGCGCGGCAGCGAGTTCGTGCAGCAGATCTGCCAGCTTTGCGCGGACGTCTGCCAGGCATGCGGCGACGAATGTGCCAAGCACCAGCACCCGCACTGCCAGGAGTGCGCGCAGGCGTGCAAGCGGTGCGCGGACGAGTGCCGGCGCATGGCAGGGACCGCAGGAGGGATGTCTGCCAGCCAGGGCATGGCCTGATGTCATGGCAATGAACCTTGATGGTGCGGGTCTTCCGGGCGTAGGCATCCTTCGCCCGCGATGCTCCGCGCCCTCAATGTTCAGTGAGCTGACGGGGCAGGCCGGGAGCGCCAATCCGATCGCGTTCGGCTGCTCGAGGCCGGATGCCCGACTACCCCACGCAAAGGATGGCAAGGGGAGCGACAAGCCGATAACGCACGAGGGGCAAGGTTCCTTCGGCGAGGAGTACCGAGTGGCGCGGCGCCGTTTGCACGGTGCCGCGTCACCGATGAGCCGGGCCACCCTCGGCTACGCTGACTGACCACCCGCGCTTGTGCCTGCAGGGGCGGCGGGTCCGCATGACGCCTCGATGGCCGACAGCGCCCGGCCCCGCTACGCTGCGACCTCGTCTGAACGTGGAACGTGCGGAAGTGGCTGGAGTCAGAGCCAACACGTGACCGAATGCGTATCAGTCGTCATCTGAATTGGTGCCGCCACGCAAGAAGCCCTGCAGCTCCTCCCTCGTGAGCTTGCCGTCCTTGTCCGAGTCGGCGTACTTGAACATCCGCGCATGGACGGCCTGGACTTCTTCCAAGGACAGCGCGCCGTCCCCATTCGTGTCCATCATGACGATCATCATCGTCATCATCCCGGGGCCGCTGCCGCCACCCATCATGCCGGGGCCCATGCCACCACCCATCATGCCGGGGCCCATGCCACCACCCATCATGCCGTGGCTCATGCCACCACCCATCATGCCGTGGCCCACGCCACCACCCATCGTGCCGTGGCCCATGCCACCACCCATCGTGCCGTGGTCCATGCCACCACCCATCATGCCGGCCGACCCCATCGTGCCCCTTGGCATTCCAGACTGCCCTGCACTGTCGGACATGATTCCGCTGGACAGCATCATGCTCATGCGCAGCGTGTGGATGTGTTGCTGCAGCAATCGCTGTCGTTCGGTGTCGGTGTTTGCGGCGGCAATACGCTGCGCCTCCTCCTGGAGACGTTTTGCGTTGTCGAGTAGCTGCGACGCTGTGGCAGCCGGGGTAGCGCGGTCTGCCGGGTCCCCCGTGGGAATCGCTGACGGCGAAGCTGACGCCTGGGCGTCGGCATGGTGCTCCTGGACGGCGAAGGCCGGCGTCACGCCTGCCAATGAGAGGGCTACGGCGGTGGTGGCAAGCAGTCTGGTCATCGGTTTGCTCCTTCTCGGGACGGGGGTAGGCGCACTTGGTGCGCCGACGGGAACAAGGATCCGGTTCAGAACGGTATCCAGCGCTCGAAGCACCGCCGCGCCTGCGCCCTTGTCGAGGGCGGGGCGCCTCTGCGAAAGCACAAGTGTTGCGCTGTCGAACGCCACGAGCAGGTCCCTTGCGGAACGATCGATTTGCCACGCAGACTTCCTCGCTGAACTGCGTCCATCCTGTTCTAAAGTCCGCCGCGCGTCATGAGGATACGGTTTTCGTAGCCGGTGAATGGTTTAGCCGAGCGCACCGATGTCTCGCCATCAGGTTCTACATCAGAGGCAGAGCAGGCCGCCCGGTTCCCGAAGAGTAACGCTTCGCAACGACCAGAACGCTTACGTGCGCATTACATTCTCGTCATCTTGCGAGGAGGTTTGCAGACGCAATTAACCGAGCGCCCTTATCCGACGCAACGGCGCCCCGGCGCATCGATTCAAGTCCTGCTGCGGGTATGCTGCACGCGTAACGATATTGCGAAAATGGCACGCCTTCCCTACGTCAAAACGTACGACCTCCGAGGCACGGTCCCGGACGAGATCAGTACAGAGGTTGCCTACCGGCTGGGGCACGCTCTGCCGCCTTGGGCGAACGCAAGCGAGTTCATCGTCGGCCGGGACGCGCGCCTCTCGTCCCCTTCTCTCGCGCAGGCGCTCGTCGACGGCCTCGTCGAGGCCGGAGCCCGAGTGCGCGACATCGGAATGGTCAGCACGCCGATGCTCAATTTCGCGGTCGCGCGCCGCCATTGCCACGGCGTGATGATCACGGCTTCGCACAATCCGAGGCAGTACAACGGTTTCAAGATCATCGATCCCAGCGTCGAGCAGGTCTATTACGGGCGCGGGCTCGAAGTGCTGGAGCACGCGCTCGTCCACGCCGACCCTCAGCCGGCCGCCGCGCGCGGGCGCGTCATCGTCGACAACATTCTCGGCGAGTATGGTGATCACCTCACCGCACGCTTTGGCGCGGAGCCGCTTGGCTCGCTGTTGGTGGTGCTGGACTGCGCCAACGGCGTGGGCGCCTTGCCGCTTGGCGTTCTGGAGCGCCTGGGCGTGCGCCACACGCTGCTCTACCACGTCCCCGACGGCGCCTTCCCGAACCACGGGCCGGACACGCTGCGCCCGGAAAACCTGGCAGCGCTGCGCGCGGCGGTACCGGCAGCGGGCGCCGATCTGGGCGTCATGTTCGACGGTGACGCCGATCGCATCGCGGCGGTCGACGAGCGCGGCGTGCCGCTGCCGCCCGAGGCGCTGGTGCTCCTGCTCGCGCGCGCAGAGCTCACCCGCAGCATCGGCACCGTGTTCTACGATCTGCGTATGAGCCGGGCGCTACGCGACGAGATCGAAAAACTCGGCGGCACGGCGGTGACCCTGCGTGTGGGCAATCCCTTCTACAAGGAGGCGCTGCACCGTGCCCCGCAGGGCCTGCTGGGAGCGGAACTGTCGGGCCATGTGATGTTCGCCGAGCACCATGCGATCGACGATGCGCTCTACGCGACGCTCAAGCTGCTTGCGGCTCTCGCGCGAGGCGGCCCTTCCCTGTCACAACGCCTTGCACCGCTCGCGCGCTACGCCAGGAGCGGCGAGATTCGCATCGAGACGCACACTCCCGAGGCGCTCGTCGCCGAGGCGCGTGCGCACTATGCCGATGCACGCATCGGGGAAATTGATGGCATCACGGTCGAGTATCCCGACTGGTGGTTCAACCTGCGCGCCTCGCATACCGAGCCTGTAGCGAAGCTCGTGATCGAAGCTGCCTCCGAGGCCGCACTTGCGGCACGGCGCGAAGAAGTGCTGGGCGTGCTCGCGGCTTCGCCGCAGTCGAAAGATCCTGGCCGCCACCGGCTTCGAGAAAAAGGAAGCTGTCCCTGATGATCGAAAACCCCTCCGTGTACCGTACGCTCGATGACATCGATGTGTCCGGGAAGGCGGCTGTGGTGCGTGTGGATCTGAATGTGCCGATCAAGAAGGGCAGCGTGACGGACGTGACCCGGATCGAGCGCATTCTGCCGACGCTGCACGAGCTGGTAGACAGGGGGGCGAGCGTTATTCTGCTTGCGCACTTCGGCCGCCCGAAAGGCAAGGTCGTGCCACACATGAGCTTGCAACCCGTCTCCGGTGTCCTGCAATCGATGCTCGGCCGGCCGGTGAGATTCGTTGCGACCGACTGGCGCGATGGCCGGGCCGCAGCGGCCGCCGCAAGCGCTCGGCCAGGCGACGTTCTCCTGATGGAAAACACGCGCTTTCACCCGGGCGAAGAGGCGAACGACAAAGCCTTCGCAGCCGAACTCGCCCGCCTTGGCGATGTGTACATCAACGACGCCTTCTCGGCCGCCCATCGCGCACATGCTTCGACCGAGGGGGTGGCCCGCCAGATTCCCGCGGTTGCCGGACGTGCCATGCAGGCCGAACTCGAGGCGCTGACGGACGCCCTCGATGCGCCGGATCGCCCGGTCTACGCCATTGTCGGCGGAGCCAAGGTCTCGACCAAGCTCGAGCTTCTGCGCAATCTGGTGCACAAGGTGGACGCGCTGGTGCTCGGCGGCGGCATGGCGAACGCGTTTCTGGCTGCGCAAGGCAAGCCGATCGGCAGGTCGCTTGCCGAGCGCGACATGGTCGACACCGCGCACAGCATCATGACCGCGGCCGGCACTGCCGGCTGCGACATCATCCTGCCGATTGATGCGGTGGTCGCGCGGGCGCTCGAGACGGGCGCAGCGTGGCACGTCGTTGCTCCCGATGCGGTGGGCGCCGAAGACATGATCGTCGACATCGGCCCGGACACGGTAGCGATGGTCAACGAGCGCCTCGCTGGCGCGCGCACCATCGTCTGGAACGGTCCGCTCGGCGCGTTCGAATTCGAGCCCTTCGATCGGGGCACGACCGCGGTCGCGAGGGCCGTTGCGCGCTTGACCCGGAGCGGGGCGGCGCGTTCGGTTGTCGGCGGCGGCGATACCGTGGCAGCCCTCAGGCGGGCGCAGGTCGCGAACGATTTCAGCTTCGTCTCGGTTGCCGGGGGGAGCTTTTCTGGAGTGGTTGGAGGGAAAAACCTTGCCGGGCGTTACGGCCCTGCGCGTACCCGGCGATTCCTAGCGCCCGTCGACAGCCTCCTCCTTGCCGTCGCGCCCTCGCTACTCCAGACGCACCGTTCGCAGCGAGTCCGGGACGGCGTGCGTGGGATCCGACGAATACAGGAGTACGGCCGGATCGCCGCGCTGCGCGAGCCCACGCGCGAAGAGCCAGTCGCGCGCGCAGGCGATCCAGGCGCCTGGCTCGACGGCCCGCGGGCAAAGCAGCGGCGCGGCGCCCCGCACCATCGCGAGCGAGTGCCACAACCGCTCGGAGCCCGTAATCATCACCAGCGGTGCGCGCGGGCGCAGGCGCGCGAGTGCGAGCACTGCGGCGGCGTCACGCACAGGCGCGACGATGGCGCGGGCTTCGACGCGTGCCGCCAGTTCACAGCCCGCGAAGCTGGTGGCGTCGTCGGTCGAGCCCGGTACCGAACGCAAGCGCTCGAGCGCCATGCCCGAAGCGTACTCGGCCTCGGTGGCCGCAAGCACACGCTGCAGGATGCGCACTGCGGCTGCCGGAAACCGTCCGACGGCGGTTTCGGCCGACAGCATCACCGCATCGGTGCCGTCGAGCAGGGCGTTCGCGACATCGGTGACTTCGGCGCGCGTGGGGCGTTCGTGCTCCACCATCGATTCGAGCATCTGCGTGGCGGTGATCACGGCCCGCGCCCCCGCATTGGCCGCGGCGATGATGCGCTTTTGCACCAGCGGGATCTGCGCGAGGTCGATCTCGACCCCCAGGTCGCCGCGCGCCACCATCACGCCGTCCGCCGCCGCCACGATGGCGTCGAGCGCAACAAGGGCCCGGCGCTTCTCGATTTTCGCCATGAGCAGCGGCGGCTCACGCTCGGGCAGGCAGGCGCGCACCCGCGCGAGATCCTCGGCGCTCTGTACGAACGACACCCCGACCCAGTCGACTCGCTGCGCCAGCGCGAAATCCAGATGCTGCCGGTCGGCCGGAGTCGGAATGAGCACGGCCAGCTCCGAATCCGGCACGTTGATGCCGGAGCCCGAGCGCACGGTCCCGCCGACCACCACCTCGAGCTCGGCCCGTACCGGGGTGGCATGCATCACGCTCAGCTCGACTGCGCCGTCGGCCAGGTACACCCGTTCACCGATGCGCAAAGCGGCGAGCAGTTCGGGGTTGCGCACCGGCAGCGCGCCGTCGGGGCCCGCTTCGAGCGCGAGCGCCACGCGCGCGCCGTCATCGAGCCTGCGCCCGTCCTCGGCAATGGCACCGAGGCGGAACTTGGGACCAGGCAGATCGGCGAGGATGGCCACCGGCTCGCCGAGACGCCGTGCCGCCTCGCGTACCTGCGTGACGCGCCGCGCGTGCTCCGCATGCTCGCCATGCGACAGGTTCAGCCGAGCCACGTTCATGCCGGAGCGCACGAGCGCCTCCACGACGCCTGGTGCGTCGGTCGCCGGGCCGAACGTGCAGACGATCTTGGTCCGGTTCCATCCCGAAAGCTGCATCATTGCCTCCTTGTCAGTACCACGACGGATCGCGCCGCAACCCGGTAATCCAAAGACGGCAGCGCGGTCTCGCTGCCCGCTTCGAGAAAATCAAGCGGGCTATCCAGGCTGGTATCGATCACGCGCCGCCACTGCGCCGCCGTTCCTTCATGCACGCGGAAATCGAGGCCTTCCCAATAGGCGTTGATCATGACGTAGAGGTCGTCGTCCGCCTGCGAGGCGCCGTGCAGGGCAAACGCAAGGCTGTGCGAGCTGTACGAGAGATCCGGTGTGGGGCCCACACCGTACCAGTGCACGTCTTCGCGCCAGAACCGGCTGCGCGCGAGCGAAGGGTGCGCCTTGCGAAACGCGATCATCAGCCTGAAGAACCGGAACACGTCGGGGTTGGCGTCCAGCCGGCGCCAGTCGAGCCACGCCGTCTCGTTGTCCTGGTTGTAGGGATTGTTGTTGCCGCCCTGGGTCTGCATGAACTCGTCCCCCGCACGGAACATGGGCGTGCCGTTCGAGAGAAAGAGCACGCAGCAGAAGTTCTTGACCTGCCGCCTGCGCAACTCGACGACCTCGGGCGGTGCGTCCTCATCGCCTTCCCAGCCGCAGTTCCAGCTGAAGTTCTCGTCGGCGCCGTCCGTGTTGCCGTGGCCGTTGGCCCAATTGTGCTTGCGGCTGTAGGTGACCAGGTCGTAGAGGGTGAACCCGTCGTGAGAGACAACGTAATTCACGCTCTGATGCGGCCGGTAGGCGTGCAGCCGGTCGTCGGGAAAGAGATCGTCGCTGCCGTACAGCCGACGCATGAACAGGGACACCATCCCCGGGTCACCCCTCATGAAGCGCCGGACATCATCACGGAACCTGCCGTTCCACTGGCAGGCGGTCACGCCCGGAAAAGCCCGCCCGAGCTGATACGCGCCTGCCGCATCCCAGGGCTCGGCGATCAAGCGCAGGCCGGCGAGCTCCGGGTCCGAGGCCATGTCGCTCATCAGCGGCGCGTCGGACGCGTTTATCGAACCGTCCGCGTTGCGCGTGAAGATCGACGCGAGGTCGAAGCGGAATCCATCGACGCCCATATCGTTGGCCCAGTGCCGCACGCTGTCCATGATCAACTTGCGCACGGCCGTGTTCACGCAATTGAGCGTATTGCCGGTGCCCGAGAAGTTGGCATAG
Source organism: uncultured Lautropia sp. (assembly GCA_937858875.1). Classification (GTDB taxonomy): domain Bacteria; phylum Pseudomonadota; class Gammaproteobacteria; order Burkholderiales; family Burkholderiaceae_E; genus Zeimonas. The sequence continues at coordinate 9,224 of CALLYQ010000137.1, forward strand.
GGTCGATCCGGGTGCTCGGAAATCAGGTAGTAGGTGCTGTTGTCGATGCCCTTGTAGCTATAGGTAGGCCCCGTCTGGTCGCCTTCTCCCGTGTGGTTGTACACCGCATCGAGCACGACCTCGATGTCTGCCTCATGCAGCGCGTCGACCATCTCGCGAAATTCGTCGTGCTGCGAGTCCGTGATGCCGCGCACCAGATAGCCGTCATGGGGAGCGAAGAAGCTGAGCGGATCGTAGCCCCAGTAGTTGCCATCCGAAGGATCGAACTGGAAAACCGGCATCAGCTCCACCACCGTGACGCCGAGCTCCTTCAGATAGGGAATTTTCTCGATGATGCCCGCGTAGGTTCCACGCACCTCCTCCGCGACACCGGAGCTCGGGTGGCGCGTAAATCCGCCGACATGAAGCTCATAGATCACCGCTGTGGCCTCGTGCCGGCGCACGCGCCGGACCTCCAATCCGAAGCGCCCGAGGTCGACGCCGAGCACGCCGAGCGGTGCCCGGCCAGCGTTGGGACCTGGATGCGCTGCAGCCAGGCGATCGATCGAGGGCGGGAAGTACACCGACCTGGCATAAGGATCGAGCAGCACCTTGCGACGATCGAACGCGTGCCACTCGAAGCGTCCGGCGGGCAACGGGCCGTCGACCCGATAGGCATAGTACGCCGTGCCCTTCATCGCCTCCTGCGCAATGCGGCAATGCCAGATCCGGCCGGACTTGTTCCTGAGGTAATCGAAGGAAAACACCTGAACCGGGTTCACGATATCGCTCGGCGCATAGAGCAGCAGCTCGACACCCTCCGCATGCTTGGAGTAGAGCGCGAAATTGAACGCCCGCTCTTCCTCGATCCAGGTTGCGCCCAGCGGAAACGGCCGGCCTTCCTGCCCCGCCCAGCCTGCTGCGGCCGTCCGGGCGCTATCGGCAGCATGGGCGCTGGCCGCATTGCGGTCCTGTGCCATATCGATGGCACGCTCTTCTGCGACATCACGTGCCACTTCGCTGCGTCGGATGCCGCTCGACAGATCTGCGCCGGATGCATCGCGCTCGTCCAGCAGAAAGAACGGATCGCTCGCCGGGAACGTCTCCTCGAGCGCCTGGTCAAGCTTTTCGTCCAGGCTCGACGATCGCTTTTGTTTTCTGCTCATGGGTGATGACGACCTCGGAGGCAGCCCGCGCGTGCCGATCGCTGCCATGTCCTACGTGGTACACGACATGCCGTCAGCCGGCAGTAATGCTCAGGCTTTCCATCTGGCGTTCACGGGCGCGGTCGAAGCCTTCCTGCTCGATACGCCAACCCCTCTCTGCCCTGCGCGCGTGAAAAGCTGCTTCCAGGCGATCGGCGTCCAGCTCGGCGAGATCCTGCACCACGAGATCCGCGTCGGCGCGCGCAAGCGCAGCAGCGTTGCCGCCGCGGTCCTCCCCCCACAACCAGGCCGAAACCGCCGCGCCGGCCCGCCTTCACACCGACTACCGCATCCTCGAAGACCAGCGTGCCGCTGGGCGCGGCGCCGACCGATTGCGCCGACTGAAGAAACGCTGCTGGGTCGGGCTTGCCTGCAAGCGCGAGCTCGCCGAGATCGATCCCGTCCAGACATGCGTCGAAGAGCGCCGCAATGCCCGCAGCCGCGAGAACCTCTCGGCCACGGCGGCTGGAGGTCACCAAACCGATCTTCACGCCGCACGCGCGCAGCGCTCTGATCAGATCGAGCGTCGAGGAAAAGGTCTGCACGCCCTGCTCGCGCAGGCGCCGCTCGAACAGCGTGTCCTTGCGCCCGGCAAGCGCGTATTCCTCTTCTTCGCCGAGTGTGATCTGCCGAGCGCGCAGAAAGCTGCGCAAGCCTTCGCGGCGCGGCTTGCCGTCGACGTAGGCGAGGTATTCCGTGCGTTCATCGAACGGCCGGTACGGTTCGCCGTCGCGCGCGCGCCGTCGCAGCAGGTCGTCGAACAGCTCCTTCCAGGCGGCGGCGTGCAGTTCGGTGGTGCGCGTGACGTCACCGTCCATGTCGAAGATCGCGGCCCGGAAGATCACACGCATCAGAACACACCTCCGATTCCCAGCGCCGCGTCGGTCTTCGCAATGGAAACGCCTGCGTCGCTTTGCGCACCGGTCAGCGCGCGGATCGCATCGATGGTCTCGGGAACGACGATCGCCTGGTTGTCGACCATATAGGCGTAGAAGAGCTCGTTACCCTGCACCTTGAGCATGTCCTCCCAGAGCGCCACTTCGTACAGGTCGGCACGCGGCCGGCCGGAATCGGATATCAGTTCCTTGACGGCATTGAGCGCTGGCAGCCCGTCGCTGTAGCGGATGAGCGCAATGCGTGTGGAGGTGCGAAACGCCGCCAGCACTTCCTCCTTCGAGGCAGCACGCGTGAGCTCGACGCTCCAGTAGTGCAGGTGGCTGAGCGTCTGGGGGACCTTGACTGCCATGGTCACGACATCCAGCTCGGGATCCACCGTCTGCGCATCGGGCCCCTGATGGCTCGGAATTTCGGCTTCGGGCACAAGCGTGTTCATGATGCCGCCCTCATGGCTCTCCCAAGGGTCAGTGGCGCGCCGAAGCAGCGTGCCGCGCGCCTTGCGCAGCAGCCCTGCGCGCTTGAGGGTGGAAAGCGTACGCACCACCGAGGTGGTGTTGCACGACACCACGCGCGTGGCGTCGCGTCCCAGGGCGCTTGCATAGTTGCACTCGGCCACGAAGGAGTGCCCGGTGACCGAGTGCTTCTCGCCACCCTCGACAATGAACTTGAGGCCGCGGCGCCGGTAGGTCTCGACATTTTTCGCCGCGACCTTCTTGGGCGTGCAGTCGACGACGACATCGGCCTGGCCGAGCAGATCTTCGAGCGTGCCGGCAACCTCGAGCCCCGCCTTGCGCATCGCCTCGGCATGCTCGGACGCCGCGCCGAAGAGCGGCATGCCGCGGCTCAACGCAACGCGCGGTCGCCAATCGGCGACGACGTCGACGACGCCGGCGAGTTGCATGTCGTCCTGTTGCGCCACGGCGTCGGCGACCCGCTTGCCGATCACACCGTAGCCGTTGACTGCTACACGGATGCGCTTTCCTGAGTTCATGGATTTCCTCTCGTTTCGATCAAGGTCCGGTGGCCGGTGCCGGCAACTGTATACAGTGCGGCTCGCCACGCACGCCCGACTCCTTGGCGTCAGCGCAGATACGCCTCGACGACATATCGACGCATCATGCGATGGCTATTGAAGAACGAGGCGTTGTGCGTGATGGCGCCTTTCATGACGGCCGTCCAGCCGGCGCGGTCCCCGTAATAGAGCGGCAGCACCTGTTGCTCCAGCTTGTCATACAGGGATGCTGCATCGCGCGCGTTGTCGGCGTCGACCCCACCACCGACTGCCCAGCCGGTGACGCCCTCGATCCAGCCTTCCAGCCACCAACCGTCGGGCACACTCAGACTGGGCACCCCGTTCAGGGCCGCCTTCATGCCACTCGTGCCCGAGGCTTCGAGCGGGCGCAGCGGCAGGTTCAGCCAGACATCCACGCCCGAGACAAGCAGCCGCGCAAGCTCCATGTCGTAATCGGCAAGGAACGCCACGGGCACCGCACCGGCCAACTCGCGCGCCCAGCCGTGCAGGCGTTCGATCAGCTCTTTTCCGCCGGCGTCGTGCGGATGTGCCTTGCCCGCGAGCACGATCTGGAACGGCTGGCGTTGCGCGATCGCCCTGAGCCGGTCGAGGTCGGAGAACAGAAGGTCCGCTCGCTTGTACTCTGTCATGCGCCGCGCAAAGCCGAGCAGCGGCAGCGTGGCGTCGAGCGCCGGCCCGCCGCGGCGGCCGATGCGCTCGAGGAGCGCGCCTTTCGCCTCGGCGTGCGCCTGCCGCACTGCCTCGTCCGGGATACGGTCCGCACGCACCAGCAACTCCGGCTCGTGGCACCAGCGCGGCAGATGGGCGTTGTACAGACGCCGAAAGCTGTCGCACGCCCAGCTCCAGGGATGCACACCATTGGTTACCGCATGCACCTCGTAGCCCGGGTACATGCGTCGCGAAACTTCGGCGTGGCGGCGTGCCACGCCGTTCACGTGCTCGCTGAGATTGAGGGCGAGCCGCGTCATGTTGAGCCGCTCCTCACCCGCCAGCTTGCGCAGCGTCGCCCCGTCGACGATGCTACCGAGCAGCCGGTCGGCAAGCTCGTAGGCGAACTGGTCGTGCCCTGCCTCGACTGGCGTGTGCGTGGTGAACACGCAGCGCTGCCGCACCGCGGGTACGTTGTAGCGCAACCCGGCCGTGCCCGCCTCCTGCGGCACATATGCCAGGCGGCGCAGCAACTCGAGTGTGAGAAGCGCGGCGTGGCCCTCGTTGAGGTGGTACTTGCGAATCGCCAGACCGAGCGCGCCGAGCATCTGCACGCCGCCGATGCCGAGCACCATTTCCTGCTTCAGCCGATAGGTCTCATCGCCACCATAGAGATAGTGCGTAATCTCCCGGTCTTCGGCCTCGTTTTCCGGCAGATCGGTATCGAGCAGAATTACCGGGACGGCGCCGCCGCGATGGCCTTTGACGGTATAGAGCCAGGCGCCCACCCAGACTTCGCGCGCATCGATCTGCAACGCCACCTTCGCGCGCAGACGCTGCGCCCACTGTTGCGGCTGCCAGAAAGCGGGCCGCTCGACCTGCCGGCCCTCGACGATCTCCTGCCGGAAGTAGCCGGCACGACTCGCGAGGGTCACGCCGACCATCGGCAGGTCGAGGTCGGCAGCGCTGCGCATCGTGTCACCAGCCAGCACGCCGAGTCCGCCGCTGTAGGTCGGAATCTCGTTCGCCAGCGCGATCTCCATCGAGAAATAGGCGATGCGCGGCTCGTTGATGAAGGGATCCAGCAAGGCGGTCATTCCAGCCCCTCGATTTTCGTGCGCCTCGGAAGCAGCGCGTTGGCGCCGACGATCAGCGAGCTGCCCGACATCGCGATCGCAGCAAGGAAAACCTCACTTCCGCGGTGCCGGCACGCGCGGTGCCATACCGGCATATGGCCCGGTTCTCACCGCCAATCAAGAAGCTCGGCCTTGGAAGTCCGACTGTGCAGATTTGACGAAGCCGACCACTCGGGGAATGTCTTTCGAATCACAATCGTTTCCCTTTCCTTATAGCAATCCTCGCATCCCGGCTCGACGATGGTGCGTTTGTGCCGTCAAGTCCCCCGGGGAGTCAGCCGGACCAGAGTGTCGGCGGCGCCGATCTCGATGACTGTATCGCAAACGTAACGACACGACGGAATCACGATACTCGGAACCCAAGAAGGCACCGAATGAACGCCCGTCGTGGCCCGTCTGCAGCTTGGCAAAACTTTAACGCGAAGATTATGAAGACCCGCGCTTTGATGATGACGAGCGACCCACGCCCGTGACCGGGACGGTGTCGTGCGAGATCACAGTTCCTTCTCGGCGCGCCCATCGGCCCGATCGCTGTCGGGCGGGGCGTCACTTGCCCTGCTTTCCTCCGGACCGCCGTGACCGCCGTGACCGCCGTGACCACCGTGGAAGAAATGCATCAGCGGGCAAAACGCAAGCAGGACGAACGGCAGCACACCGGTCAGGTGCGCTCGATGTTCTGCAAGCAAGAAAAAAGCGGCGACGGCGAGAAAGCCGAAGAAAACCCAGGGCAGCTTGAAGCGCTTGAATGATTCCCCCTTTCGGGGGGCATGATGCTCGTGATCGTCCATGGTGTCCCTCGTTCAACGAGTGCCAGGTGAGGGTCGGCGCTTCAGCACCAGAGCCTTCGCAGCGGCGTTAAGCTTGCTGTCCCACACCCGCGGCCGCGGCTCCGAGCCGATCGTTTACGGATAGAACACAACGACCGCGACCGGTAAGCCCAGCACGCCCTAAGCTAAGACGCAGCCCGCTAAACACGCTGACCCCGCTTCGCGAAGCGCTGCGCCGGA
>CALLYQ010000138.1 GCA_937858875.1 uncultured Lautropia sp.
CGGCGGCGACCGCGGCGGCCCGCGCCGGGCCCGTCAGTTCGGCCACTAGCACCCTCGGTCCCTTGTCCGGCAGCCTGCGGGCCGTCGGGCAGTGGCCAGGCGGCCTTTGCAGCCGCTCGCCTGAAGCCTGCACGGCCGAAGCCGCATGGCGAAAGCCAGCGCCGGCAACTGCTGCGACGCGGACCGTTGCGGCGAGGAACCAGGTGCGCGCCTCGTCCGGCGCTACGGTGCGCGGCTTGCGGGTCTCAGATCCGGGCGCCGGATTCCCCCGGACGCCCGCTCGCTTTACATACCCGAGTAGTTCGGTCCGCCGCCGCCTTCGGGCACGACCCAGACGATGTTCTGGCGCGGGTCCTTGATGTCGCAGGTCTTGCAGTGCACGCAGTTCTGCGCATTGATCTGCAGGCGGTCGCTGCCGTCGTCGTTCTTGACGAACTCGTAGACTCCGGCCGGACAGTAGCGCTGTTCGGGGCCGGCGTAGGTCGCCAGGTTGACCTCGACCGGTATCCGATCGTCCTTCAGCGTCAGGTGGATCGGCTGGTTTTCCTCGTGGTTGGTGTTCGAGATGAACACCGAGGACAATTTGTCGAAGCTCAGCTTGCCGTCGGGCTTCGGATACTGGATCGGCTGGCATTCGGCTGCCGGTTTCAGGTACTCGTGATCGGGCTTGCGGTTGTGCATCGTCCACGGCGCCTTGCCCTTGAACACGACCTGGTCGATGCCGACCAGCAGCGTGCCCAGCCAGAGGCCCTTGCCCATCGAAGGCTTGAAGTTGCGTGCCCGATGAAGCTCGTCGTGCAGCCACGAGGCACGGAAGGCTTCGGGATAGGCGCTCAGGCGATCGCCGCTGCGTCCGGCCGCTACCGCATCGAAAGCCGCCTCGGCGGCCAGCATGCCGGTCTTGATCGCCGCATGGCTGCCCTTGATCCGCGAGGCGTTCAGGAAGCCGGCGTCACAGCCGATCAGGCAGCCGCCCGGAAAGACGAAATCCGGTAGCGAGTTGATCCCGCCGGCCGTGATGGCCCGCGCGCCGTAGGACAGGCGCTTGCCGCCTTCGAGGAACTGGCGGATGGCCGGATGGGTCTTGAAGCGCTGGAATTCCTCGAAAGGCGACAGCCACGGGTTCGAATAGTTCAGCCCGACGACGTAGCCGATCGTGACCTTGTTGTCGTCGAAGTGGTACAGGAAGGCGCCGCCGTAGGTCTTGCTGTCGAGCGGCCAGCCAGCGGTGTGGATGACCAGGCCTGGCTTGAACTTCGATGGATCGATTTCCCACAGCTCCTTCACGCCGATTCCGTAGGATTGGGGGTCGCGGCCGGCATCGAGCGCGAACTTCGAGATCAGCTGCTTGCCCAGATGGCCGCGCGAGCCCTCGGCGAAGAACGTGTACTTGGCGTGCAGCTCCATCCCGGGCTGGAACGCGTCGGTGGGCTGGCCGTCGCGGCCGACGCCCATGTTGCCGGTCGCAACGCCCTTGACCGAGCCGTCTTCGTTGTACAGGATTTCCGCCGCCGCGAAGCCTGGATAGACGTCGACGCCCAGCGCCTCGGCCTGCTCGCCCAGCCAGCGCACGACGTCGCCGAGGCCGACGACGTAGTTGCCGTGGTTCTGGAAACAGGCCGGCAGCATCCAGTTGGGAACCTGGCGCGAACCGGTTTCCGACAGGAACAGGAAGCGATCCTCGGTGACGGCCGTATTCAGCGGCGCGCCCATCGATTTCCAGTCCGGGAACAGCTCGGTCAGCGCCTTCGGATCCATGACGGCGCCCGACAGGATATGCGCGCCGACCTCGGAGCCTTTCTCCAGCACGCAGACGCTGATCTCGCTTCCCCTTTCAGCGGCGAGCTGCTTGAGCCGGATCGCCGCAGCGAGGCCCGCCGGGCCGCCGCCGACGACGACCACGTCGAACTCCATCGAATCGCGCTGGATTTCTTCCATTCTCAACTCCGGGCTGGATGCTTTTGCAGGCTTCGGGCCGATTGTCCCCGAATGCGGTGTCCCGGCGCAAACCCGGGTTTACACGGACCGCCTGCGTCCGCACGGCGTCCTGCGGGGACGGGGCGAGCGAACCGCCTGGGATACCGCAGCCGAACGAGGCCGATCCGCACGCGAATCGCCTCGACCAGAGCGGAACGATGCGAGCTCGCGCGAGCTCGGCGCCGTGGCGATTCGGATACCATCGCAGGGATAGTTGGCGGGCGCGATCGCGCGCTTCTCGCGGCCGGAAGCCGGCCGGATTCCCGACAAGGAGAACTCGCTTGGCAACCTCGTTCGATCTACACGGCAAGACCGCCCTGGTCACCGGCGCCTCGAGCGGTCTCGGCGCACGTTTCGCGCGGCTGCTTGCCGAAAACGGTGCGCAGGTCGTACTCGCGTCGCGGCGCGTGGAGCGGCTGAAGGAACTGCGCGCCGAGATCGAGGCAAACGGTGGCAGCGCGCACGTGGTTCCGCTCGACGTGACCGACAACACCGTGATCGAGGCGGCGGTCACGCAGGCCGAGACCGAAGCCGGACCGATCGACATCCTGATCAACAACTCGGGTGTCAGCACGACGCAGCGCCTGGTCGACGTCACGCCGCAGGACTACGACTTCGTCTTCGACACGAACACGCGAGGCGCCTTCTTCGTGGCGCAGGCGGTCGCCCGCCGCATGATCTCGCGCGCGAAGGAAGATCCGCAGCGCCGTGCGCGGATCGTCAACATCGCGTCGATGGCGGGCCTGCGCGTGTTGGCGCAGATCGGCGTCTATTGCATGAGCAAGGCCGCGGTCGTGCAGATGACCAAGGCGATGGCGCTCGAATGGGGCCGCTTCAACATCAACGTGAATGCGGTCTGCCCCGGCTACATCGAGACCGAACTCAACGCACACCACTGGCAGACCGAGGCCGGCCAGAAGCTGGTCAGCATGCTGCCGCGGCGCCGGCTCGGCAAGCCGGAGGATCTCGATGGCGCCGTGCTGCTGCTGTCGTCGGATCAGTCGGACTTCATCAACGGCGCGATCATCGCGGCCGACGACGGCTTCGCGCTCTGAGCAGCGCGTCTGCCTGCGGGGCGTTCGCTTCCGAGGCCCGGATGGCAAGTCTGGACGCTCCGGAGAAGGCGACGGCGTTCGCCGCCAGCTTCGACCTCGGGTCGCCGCCACCCGATTTCGTCGACGATCCGTATCCGTACTATCGGGCATTGCGGGAGCACGCGCCGGTGCGCACGCTGGCAGGCGGCAGCCTGTTCCTGACCGGCTATGACGACGTCGCCTGCCTGTATCGCAGCAGCGCCGCCCGTTCCGACAAGAAGCGCGAGTTCCTGCCGAAGTTCGGCCGATCGCCGCTCTACGAACACCATACGACGAGCCTCGTCTTCAACGATCCACCGCTGCACACGCGCGTGCGCCGGTTGGTCATGGGCGCGCTGACGCAGCGTGCCGTCGCGCGGATGGAAGCCGGTGTCGTCGCGCTGGTCGACGGCTTGCTCGACACGATGCAGCAGCGCGGCCGCTTCGACCTGATCGGGGATTTCGCCGCCGCCATTCCGGTCGAGGTCATCGGCAACCTGCTGGCCGTACCGCACAGCGAACGGCGGCCCTTGCGCGGCTGGTCGCTCGCGATTCTCGGTGCGCTGGAACCGGTGCCGACGCCGGCGATGCTCGACGCCGGCAACGCGGCCGTGCGCGAGTTCTCTGCCTGGCTCGACGGGCTGATCGACGAGCGGCGCAGGCATCCGCTCGATCCCGACGAAGACGTGCTGACGCGGCTGATCCGCGGCGAGCAGGGTGGCGAGCGGCTTACGCAGGCCGAACTCGTCCATAACTGCATCTTCCTGTTGAACGCAGGCCACGAGACGACCTCGAACCTGATCGGCAACGGCATGGACGCGTTGCTGCGCCATCCCGATCAGCTTCAGCGCCTGCAGCGCGAGCCGCAACTGATCAACACGGCCGTCGAGGAGATGCTGCGTTTCGAGAGCCCGCTGCAGTTCAACAATCGCTGCCTGACCGCCGACACCCCGGTCGGAAAGCTGCTCGCACCGGCCGGAACGCTGGTCACGATGTGCATCGGTGCGGCCAATCGCGATCCTGCGCAGTTCGCCGATCCTGACCGCTTCGACATCGGCCGCAAGCCGAACCGCCATCTCGCATTCGGCCATGGCGATCACGCCTGCGTCGGAATGAGCGTCGCGCGTATGGAAGGGCGGATCGCGATCGGCAGGCTGGTCGCGCGCTTTCCGGGGCTGCGGCGCGACGGCGAACCCGAACGCGACAGGCGATTGCGCTTTCGCGGGTTCAGGCGGCTTCCCGCCTGCACCGGCTGAGCACGAAGAAACGACAGACCCGAGGACACCGAGGAATGAACCGAACCAGCGAAGACAGGAACAGGAACGCGACGAACCAGGCGACCGACGAAAGCAAGACGGACGATGGCCGGACCCTGGTATTCGAGATCGATATCCCGATCCGCTGGGGCGACATGGACGCGATGGGCCATGTCAACAACACCGTCTACTTCCGCTATCTCGAAGAAGCCCGGATCCAGTGGTTCGACTCGGCCGGGTTCCGGACCGATCCGCGCAGCGATGGCCCGGTGATCGTCAACGCGCGCTGCAGCTTCATTCGCGAGCTGCGCTATCCGGGCACCGTGCGCTGCCGTCTCTACGCAGGGGCGGCCGGCCGCTCGAGCTTCGAGACCTTCGCCGAATTGTCGCGAACCGACGATCCCGAGACCGTCTACGCCGAAGGCGGGGCCAAGGTGGTCTGGGTCGACTACCGGAATCGAAAGTCGACGCCGCTGTCCGAGGCGGCGCGCCGGGCGATCGTGACGCCGCTGGCACGCTGATTGGACGCCGGTTTTGAGCCCCGTTAACATCGAACCCCGCAGTCCGATTTGAAGAAAGAACCAACCGTCTCCGAACGGTTGGCAAATGGAGGGAAGAGACATGAGCAGCAAGCTGAACCGGCGCAACGTGCTCAAGGGAACGCTCGCCGTCGCGGCCGCGCCCGCGATCATCACTTCGGCCCGGGCCCAGGCGAAGGTCACCTGGAAGGTCCAGTCGCACTGGCCGAAGGCATCCGGCTCCTTTGACGACAGCCTCGGCGTCCTCGCCAAGGAACTCGAACAGCGCACCGACGGCCGCTTCAAGCTCGAGCTGCTCGGTGCCGGCGAAATTGCCAAGGGCGGCGAGATCTACAACGTGGTTCGCCGCGGCGTGGTTCAGATGGGCACGACCTCCCCGGCCTACAACCTTGCCGAATCCGAGTTGCTGGGCATGTACATGGGCATCCCGGGCACGCTGCGCGAACCCTGGGAGATGATGCACCTGAACAAGAACCTCGGACTCGAGGATGCGGTCAACGAGCAGATGCGCCCGAAGGGCGTCATCTACATGGCCGACAAGGCCTATCCGACCGAACTCGTGCTGAAGAAAAAGATCGAGCCGGGCGCGGATCTCGCCGGGATCAAGGTGCGCTCGGCGGGCAACCTGCTCGAGTATCTGAAGGCCGCCGGCTTCGCGCCGCAACAGGTCGCCGGCCCCGAGATCTACCAGGCGATCTCCACCGGCGTCGTCGATGGCGCCCATTGGGGGGCGGCGATCGGCGCGCTGTCGATGAAGTTCTGGGAAGTGGCGCCGGTTCACATGAAACCGTCGCTGCTGCTGGCGCACGACGTCTACATCATCAACGTGGCCGCCTATGACAAGTTGCCCGAGGACCTGCGCCTGATCTTCACTTCGCTGGTCGAGAATCGCTACTTCCAGCGCTCGGTCGAGTACCAGCATCAGGAGGCGATTGCGCTCAATACCGGGATCAGCAAGATGGACGTCAAGGTCGAGCACTACCCGGACGACGTCCTCGCGCGCTTTGCCGAGGCATCGAAGGTCATCCTTGCGAAAGAGATGGACAAGGGGCCGAAGGCCAAGGAAATGGGCGAGAAGCTGACCAGCCTGATGAAGGATCTGGGCTACGCCTGATGGCGGGATCCGATCGGCGTCTTGCCGAGCGCCGATGAGGTTCCGGCCCTTGCCTCGAGGTTTCGGGCCTTGCCTTCCGGCCTTGCCCTCTTTCCGAACAAGAACTCCATGGGGGAGACAGGATGCTGAAGCTCGCCAGAGGCATCACGCAGCTCAATCTCTGGGTCGGCAAGGTGTGCGCCTGGCTCATCGTTCCGATGTTCCTCGCGCTGATCACCGACGTGGTCATGCGCTACGTCGTCGGCACCGTGACCATCTGGACCGCCGAATTAGCCCAGCTCATCTTCGGCGTGTATTCGGTCATCGCCGGCGGCTACCTGCTCGTCGAGCGGGCGCACGTCAACGTCGACATCATCTATGGCAAGTTCACGAAAGAGAAGAAGGCCAGGGTGGACCTGGCGACTTCCTTCCTGTTCGTGTTCTTCATGCTGGTGCTGATCTGGCAGAGCGCCGACATGGCCTGGGAATCCTTCGCCAAGAGGGAAACCTCGTACAGCATCTGGGATCCTTACGTCTGGCCGGTCAAGGCGGCGGTGCCGATCGCCGGTGTCTTGCTGTTCCTGCAGGGCATCGTCAGGATGGTTTCGGACTGGCGCGTCATCAAGGGCCTCGAAAACGATCCGGCTGTCTGGGGCAAGCAGGCCACAGACGGTTCCGCGCATTGACGACGAGGAGCCAACGTGCCGGTCGAACTCGTCACCATACTTTTCTTCGGATGCCTGCTGGTATTCCTGTTCCTCGGCGTGCCGCTGGTCTTCACGCTGGGAGGCATCTCGGTCATCTTCCTTTATTTCTCGATGGGCCCGGTCGGGTTCTATATCGTCGCCTCGAAGTTCTGGGATTCGATGACCAGCTTCACGCTGATCGCGATACCGATGTATGTCTACATGGCGATGCTGCTGGAGAAGTCCGGCGTCGCGCAGAACCTCTACCGGATGATGCACGTCTGGTTCGGCGGCTTTCGCGGCGGCCTCGCGATCGGCACCGTCGCGATCTGCGCGATCTTCGCCGCGATGAGCGGCATCAGCGGCGCGGCGGTCGTCACGATGGGGACGATCGCGCTGCCCCAGATGCTGAAACGAGGCTATGACAAGCGGCTCGCGGTCGGGGCCATCAACTGCGGTGGCGGCTGGGGCATCCTGATTCCGCCATCGGTACTGATGGTGCTCTACGCCATGCTGACCGAGGTCTCGGTCGGCCGCCTGTTCGCCTCGGGAATCGGCCCCGGCATCCTGCTGTTCGTGCTGGTGTCGATCTACATCGGCGTGCGCGCCTGGCTGCAGCCGTCGATCGCGCCGGCGCTGCCGCCCGAGGAGCGGGAGGGTTGGGGCGCGAAGATCGAGTCGCTGAAGGCGGTCTTCCTGCCACTGTTCATCGTTTTCCTCGTCCTGGGCGCGATCTTCGGTGGCTTCGCGACGCCGACCGAGGCGGCTGCGCTTGGCGTGTTCGGTGCGCTGATCGCGTCAGCGGTGCACCGCAAGCTGTCGATGGCGGTGCTCACCGACGCAGGCATCCAGACGCTGCGCCTGACCGCGATGATCATGTGGATCCTGTTCGCCGCGCACGCGTTCTCGACGGCCTACACGACGCTGGGCGCCAACTCGTTCATCGACGACCTGATGCTGCTGATTCCTGGCGGGGAATACGGCGCGCTCGCGTTCATGATGCTCGTGCTGTTCATCCTGGGCATGGTGCTCGACCCGGTGGGCATCATGCTGATCACGCTGCCGGCCTTCCTGCCGGTCGTGTCCGCCTACGGCTGGGACCCGATCTGGTTCGGGGTGATGTTCATCATCATGATGGAGATCGGCTACATGACCCCGCCGTTCGGCTTCAATCTCTTCTATCTGAAGGGGGTCGCACCGCCGGAGGTGACGATGCACGACATCTACGTGTCGGTGGTGCCGTACGTGCTGGTGACGCTGGTGGGAGTGCTGTTGATCATCATCTTCCCGCAGATCGCGCTGTATTTCCCGACGCTGTTCTTCGGAGAGTCGCGCTTCTAGGAGGCTGTCGGGCTATGGCCCGGGGGCGCGCCTGCCGTTGGCGAGTGCGCGCTCGACCTCGATGAAAATCCGGCGCGTGGGAAATGCGCGCCGGACCCGCGGGCGTCAGAGCCCGGAGACGTCGATCTTGCAGCCGCTCTTGGCTTGCAGCTCTTCTGCCGTGACGCCGGGCGCCAGTTCGGTGGCTTTCAGTCCGCTCGGCGTGACTTCGATCACGCCGAGATCGGTGACGATCATGTCGACGACCCCGACGCCGGTCAGCGGCAGCGTGCACCGCTCGAGCAGCTTGTGGTCTTCGGTGCCGTCTTTCTTGCGCGCCGTGTGCTCCATCAGCACGATGACGCGGCCGACGCCGGCAACGAGGTCCATCGCGCCGCCCATGCCCTTGACCATCTTGCCGGGAATCATCCAGTTGGCCAGGTCGCCCTTTTCG
>CALLYQ010000139.1 GCA_937858875.1 uncultured Lautropia sp.
AGATCGGCCAGCTTCGCCAACCCCGTACCGCCGATGATTCCGAGCATTGCCTGTCAGGCTCCTTGCAAGGTTTGATTCTTTTACTCAATTCTCGCCGGCCATCGCGCGCAGTTGCGCCTCGTCGATGACGGCGATTTCCAGTTCGAGTGCCTTGGCCAGCTTGCTGCCCGCCGCTTCGCCGGCGACGACATAATCGGTCTTGCGCGAGACCGAGCCGGTCACCTTGCCGGCGTGCCGGCGCACGAGATCTTCGGCCTGCTCGCGGGTCAGGCTCGGCAGCGTTCCGGTGATCACGAAGGTACGTCCGGCGAGTGGTCCGGCGAGTGCAGTTCCGACGGCGCCATGCCCAGTCGACGAGCCGGCTGAGGCTTTGCCTTCGTCCGACGTCGAACCGACCCGCGGCGCCTCGCGCCGCGGCCAATGCACGCCGGCTTCGATCAGCGCTTCGACGACCTCGCGATTGCCCGGTGCCGCGAAAAAGCGGCTGATGCTGTCGACGATCTCCGGACCGATGCCTTCGAGCGGGACCGCTTCGAGCGGTTCACCACGCTGGCGTCGACGCGCGTTCTCCTTCTGGATGCTCGCCTTGCGTTCGGCCAGCGCCGGCCAGTCCTCGTTCTCGAGTGCCTTCGCGTCGGGATAGGCATCGGCCAGGATCCGCGCGACCTCTTCGCCGACGTGGCGGATACCGAGCGCGAACAGGAAGCGCGCGAAGTCCGTGGCGCGCGAGCGATCGATCGCGGCCACCAGGTTCGCTGCCGACTTTTCGCCCATCCGCTCGAGCCCGGCCAGCGTTTCGGCGTCGAGCCGGTACAGGTCGGCCGGCGTCTGGACGAGACCGGTGTCGACGAGCTGGCCGATCAGCTTCTCGCCCAGGCCGTCGATATCCATCGCCCGCCGCTGCGCGAAATGCCAGAGCGCCTGCCGCCGTTGGGCCGGGCAGGCGAGCGCGGCGACGCAGCGCCGGTCGGCCTCGCCCTCCTCTCGCGCGGTCGCCGCACCGCAGGCCGGGCAACGCGTCGGCATCGTGAACCGGCGATAGCGGCCGGTGCCGGCGGCCAGTTCGGCCGGATCGCGAGGCAGAGCGCGGACGACCTCGGGGATCACGTCGCCGGCGCGCCGGACGACGACCGAATCGCCGATCATCAGCTCCTTGCGCGCGATCTCGTCCTCGTTGTGAAGCGTCGCATTGGTCACGGTGACGCCGCCGACGAACACCGGCCGCAAGCGCGCGACCGGCGTCAGCTTGCCGGTGCGTCCGACCTGGACCTCGATGTCGAGCAGATCGGTGACGACTTCTTCGGCAGGGAACTTGTGCGCGAGCGCGAAGCGCGGCGCGCGCGCGACGTAGCCGAGCCGGTCGTGCCAATCGCGCCGGTCGACCTTGTAGACGACGCCGTCGATGTCGTAGGCCAGCCCCGCGCGTCGCTGAACGATGCGCTGGTAGAAGGCAAGCAGGCCGTCGGCATTGTCGGCGCAGCCCCGCTCCGGGCCCACCGGCAGGCCGGCGTCTCGCAGCCAGTCGAGCAGGCCCGAATGCGAACCGGGCGTCTCGATGCCGACGACCTCGCCGACCCCGTAAGCGAAGAAGCGCAGGCGGCGGCGCGCGGTCAGCGCCGGGTCTAGCTGGCGCAGGCTGCCGGCCGCGGCGTTGCGCGGGTTGACGAACTCGCGCTCGCCGGCCTCGCGCTGGCGCGCGTTCATCGCCAGAAAGTCGGCGCGCCACATCAGCACCTCGCCGCGCACCTCGAGCACCTTCGGCGCGACACCTTTCAGCCGCAGCGGAATCGCGCGGATCGTCCGGACGTTCGCCGTAACGTCCTCGCCGACGACGCCGTCGCCGCGCGTGGCGCCCTGTACCAGTCGGCCGTCCTCGTAGCGCAGGCTGATCGCCAGGCCGTCGTACTTGAGCTCGAGGCTGTAGCGCAATGCCGCGGCGTCGAGGCCGTCGGCGGCCAGCAGCTCGCGAACCCGACGGTCGAAGGCGCGTACCGACTCGTCGTCGAATGCGTTGTTCAGCGACAGCATCGGCCGGCTGTGACGCACGGTCGCGAAGCCGCCGGCGACCGCGCCGCCGACGCGCATCGTCGGCGACTCCGGCGACGCCAGCTCCGGATGCTCGCGTTCGAGCGCCTGCAGTTCTGCGAACAGTCGGTCGTACTCGGCGTCGGGGACGCTGGGTTCGTCGAGTACGTAGTACTCGTGGTTGTAGCGTTCGATCAGCCGGCGCAGTTCGTCGGCACGCGCGGAAACTTCGGCAGGCGCGGCCGCTGGCCCCGCAGCGGCAGGATCGGCCGGTTCGGACTTGGAGGGCATTGGGATGGACGAAAACCGGGAGCGTGAACCAGTGTCCTGTCCCACTAATTGAATACGCGCATCGCGAGCGGGGATCCGGCCGGCAGGCCGATCGATTCGAGCGAGTCGTAGCGCTGCGAGAGCTGGCGCGCGATCGTGGCCAGTTCGTTGTCCGAAATCGGGCGACCGTTGTCGTCGACGACCCTGCCCGTCAGCGTGGCAGCGACTTCCTGCGCGCAGCCGACCATCGCCGCCCACCCGTCCAGCGAACGTGCAGTACGCGGCACGTCGAGCAGGAAACCGAGGCGCTGCGGCGAGTTGTCGAGCGACATCGTGAACACGAGCTCGCCGTTCGGCCCGAGCCGGGCGTGGCGGTGGCCGCCGCGGTCGACGAGCCCGACCCGGCTTGCCAGCGCATCGAGCTGCGGCGGACCGAGCGGCTCCGGCGAGTCGACGTTCAGCCCGATCTGCGCATCGAGCTGGGCGCAGGTCGCGTCGAGGTCGCGTGCCCGCGCGATGACGTCGGCCATGTCCGGCGTATCGGCCAGCGCCGACAGCTGGTCAGCGATCCCTTGCACCGCCGAAACGAACTCCGAATACTCCATCGCATTGAGCGGGCCGTGCCGGTTGGTCATCAGCACGCCGAAACGCAGCGCCCGGTACGCGTTGGCGGGGTTCAGCGGCAGGCTGTCGTCACGGTCGTCGCCTGCGGGCACGCCCTCGACGAGGATCGGCTTGGCACCGGCGCGACGCACGCCCTGCGTGAGCGCCAGCAAGCGCTCGCCGCCGACCGGCGAATCGAGCGGCAGCGTGACGATGCAATCGCACAAGGGCGACAGATGGGCGCTGCGCGCTT
>CALLYQ010000140.1 GCA_937858875.1 uncultured Lautropia sp.
AGGGCGTGGCCTACTGCCCGCACTGCGACGGCCCGCTGTTCAAGGGCAAGCGCGTGGCGGTGATCGGCGGCGGCAACTCCGGCGTCGAGGCGGCGATCGACCTGGCGGGCATCGTTGCGCACGTCACGCTGATCGAGTTCGACGGCGTCTTGCGTGCCGATGCGGTGCTGCAGGCCAAGCTTCGCAGTCTGCCGAACGTCAAGGTGATCCTGAGCGCGAAGACCACCGAGGTCACCGGTGACGGCGAGAAGGTCAACGGCCTCGTCTACCAAGACCGGAACACCGGCGAGTCGCACAAGGTCGAACTCGAGGGCGTGTTCGTCCAGATCGGCCTGCTGCCCAACACCGAGTGGCTGAAAGGGGGGCCGGTCGCGCTCACGCCGCGCGGCGAGATCGAGATCGACGCGCGCGGCCAGACCTCGGTGCCCGGCGTGTTCGCCGCCGGCGACGCCACGACGGTGCCGTACAAGCAGATCGTCATCGCGATGGGGGACGGTGCGACGGCCAGCCTGTCGGCCTTCGACTACCTGATCCGCAGCTCGGCGCCGGCCGAGGCCAAGGCGCAAGCGCAGGTCACGGCGGTCGCTGCCTGAGGGGCAGTCGCTGCTCGAATCCGCGCGGCCTGCGCGAACGGACCTGTCTTCCGGGCTCATCGCCCGGGAGCAGGTCCGTTTTCCGTTCAGCGCGCGACGATCACTCCGCAGGCGAGCCGGCCGCCCGAATTCCCGGTCGGCTGCGTCGTGAAGTCGTCCGGATCGCTGTGCACGATGACGGCGCGGCCGACGATGTTCGACGCGCCTTCGCGCAGCGTGATGCTCGTCAGCGTCGCGTTCAGGGCGGCGTTGCCGTTCGCATCGGCCGTCAGCATCGGCAGGTCGCCGGCGTGGTGCTCGCCCGTGTGCGGATGGCCGTGCGGCTTGCCGGTCGGGTTGAAGTGGCCGCCCGCGCTGCTTGCATCGGGGGCGCTGCAGTCGCCTTTCTCATGGATGTGAAAGCCGTGGCCGCCGGGGGCCAGCCCGGTGAACGAGGCGGCCACGAGCACGTTGTCGCCGTGCTGCTGGAATCGGACCACGCCCTGGGTCTTGCTGCCCTGCGTCGGCTGCATCATCGCTTCGGCGGCCGGGCCGGCCGTGCGAGGGTTCATCGTGCAGGCGGCCAGAAGCATGGCGCCAACGGCCGCGGGAATCGCGAAATGGGGTTTCATCGTCTTCTTGCTCCGGTTCCGGTTCGGGAAGAAATGCCCGCTGACGAAGAGCGGTCGGCGGGGAGCGCGTCCGCAAGTCGCGGCTCTGCGGCAGTTTGCCCGGCAAACGAATCGCCCGCATGAGGGCTGTCTTGCCTACTCCTCGCTGACCAGCTCGACCGGCCGTTCGCCGATCTGCTGGCGCCACATCGCGTAATAGAGCCCGCGCGTCTCGACGAGGTCGGCATGAGTGCCGCTCTCGACGATACGCCCCTTCTCGAGCACGTGGATCGTGTCGGCGTGCATGATCGTCGACAGCCGGTGGGCGATCAGGATCGTGATCTGCGAGCGACCGGCGGCGATCCGGCGCACGGTGTCGGTGATCTGCTCCTCGGTCAGCGAGTCGAGCGCCGACGTGGCTTCGTCGAAGATCAGCAGCCGCGGCTCGCGGATCAGCGCGCGGGCGATCGCCAGCCGCTGCTTCTCTCCGCCCGACAGCTTCATCCCCATTTCGCCGATCACCGTGTCCAGCCCCTCGCCGGTCTTGCCGAGCAGGTAGGTGCACGAAGCCTGTTCGAGCGCCGCGAGCATTTCCCCGTCGCTCGCGTCGGGGCGCACGAACTGCAGGTTCTCGCGGATCGTGCCGGCGAACAGCTGCGTTTCCTGCGTGACGATGCCGAACTGGCGCCGCACCTCGTTGTAGCGCAGCTCGTGCGTCGGGACATCGTTGTACGAAATCTCGCCGCTTGCCGGCGAGTACAGGCCCACCAGCAGCTTGACCAGCGTCGACTTGCCCGAACCCGAGGGTCCGACGAAGGCAATGCTGTCGCCGAGCTGCGCCGAAAACGAGATGTCCTCGAGCGCGTTCTCCGGCGCACCGCGGTGCCGGAAGCCGACGCGGTCGAAGCGCAGCCGCTCGATCGGCCCGATCTTGACCGGTTCGGGCGGGCGGCGTTCGATCGGCTTCTTCATCAGCGCCTCGAAGTTCGACAGCGAGGCCTCGGCCTCGCGCCAGGCGACGATGATGTTGCCGAGCCCCTGCAGCGGCTGGAAGATCGCGACCGAGATGAACTGCATCGCGATCAGTTCGCCGGTCGACAGCACTTCACGAAAGATCAGCCACAGCAGCGCGAACAGGATCGACAGCTTCAGCAGGCTCAGCGCCGTGCCCTGCAGGAAGGACAGCAGCCGCACGCGCTTCACCTTGGCCATCTCGAGCTCGAACACCTGCATCGTGCGTGCCTGCAGCCGGCGAATCTCGGGAAAGGTCAGCCCCAGGCTCTTGACCAGTTCGATGTTGCGCAGAGACTCGGTGATGAAGCCCGAGTTGCGGCTCGTCTCGCGCACGATCGAGCGCTGCTGCGCCTTGATCTGCCGGCTGAGCAGGCCGGTCAGCCCGCCGAGCACCAGTACGCCGACGAAGAACACCGGGACCAGCAGCCAGTGCTTGGTCAGCGCATACCAGATCAGGAAGCAGATGCCGACCACCGCTGCGAAGGCCGTGTTGACGAAGACGTTGATCAGCCGTTCGGTGTCCAGCCGCACCCGCTGCAGCAAGAGCAGCGTCTCGCCGCTGCGCTGGTCCTCGAATTCCTGGAACTTCAGCCGCATCGTCTGGCGCAGGCCGTCGTTGAAGATCTGCATGCCGAACTTCTGCACGAGCAGGCGGGTCGCGTACTCCTGGAAGGCCTTGGCCAGGCGCGACAGCACGGCCACCAGCACGGCGAGGCCGAGCAGCAGAAGCACGCCCCGGATCAGTTCCTCGCTGGTCTTGTCGGCGCGGCCGATCGCATAGTCGTCGATGATCCGGCCGAAGATGATCGGGTCGATCAGCGCGAGCACCTGGCTGGCTGCCGCGAGCAGCAGCGACAGCGTCATCAGTCCCCGATGGGGCTTCAGGTACCTCCAGAGTATGTGCATCGCCCGGCGCCGTGGCGGGGGAAGGCCCCCCGCGCGTAATCCTAATCCGCCAGGATTGCGATCTGCGGCTCGAAGCTGACCGTCCGGTCGCGGCCTTCGTCCTTGGCACGGTACAGCGCGAGATCGGCATGCCGCACCAGTTGCTGCGCGCAGCGCCCGTGCTCGGGGAACGACGCGATGCCGATCGACACGGTGACCGGCTGCGCTTCGTCATCGAGGCCGCAGCACGGCGAGGAGATCGTTCGGCGGATCAGCTCGGCGCGCTCGATCGCGCCGACGGCCGGCATGTCGGGCATCAGCATCACGAACTCCTCGCCGCCGAAGCGGCAGACGACGTCGGTGCCGCGCGAGTTTTCGCCCAGCACCGCGGCGAGCCGGCCGAGCACGCGGTCGCCGGCCAGGTGTCCATGCGTGTCGTTGATCTGCTTGAAATGGTCGATGTCGATCAGCATCAGCGCCAGCGGCTTGCCTTCGCGCGCGCTGCGGGCCAGTTCGCGGTCGATGACGGTATCGAAGAAGCGCCGGTTGTACAGCCCGGTGAGCGGGTCGCGATTGGCCTGCTCGCGAAGCTGCGTCTGCAGCGCATGGATCTCGTCGAGCTGTCGGCGCAGCCGCTGGTTGGCCGTCTGCATCGCGCGCTCGCCTTCTCGCAGCTTCTCCCGCGCCTCGTGCAGGCACAGTGAGCGCCGGTACGCGCCCTGCGCGAAAACCAGCAGGTAAAGCGAAAGACAGCCGGCGCTCAGCACGGTGGTCGGCCATTCGGTAT
>CALLYQ010000141.1 GCA_937858875.1 uncultured Lautropia sp.
GCGCCCGCAGCGCGCCGGGATGGCCCGGCTGGCGGCCCGCTTCGTCGTGCCGATCATGGCCGACGAGGCGCTGCGCGGGCCCGACGACGCGCTCGAAATCGCCCGCCTCGGTGCCGCCGACGTGCTGGCGCTGAAGATCGCGAAATCCGGCGGTCTGCACGGCGTGATCCGCACGGCGGCGGTCGGCGACGCGGCGGGCATGGCGCTGTACGGCGGCACGATGCTCGAGGGCAGCATCGGCAGCATCGCGTCGGCGCACGCGTTCTCGTGCCTGCCGCGATTGGCCTGGGGCACCGAGCTGTTCGGCCCGCTGCTGCTGAAGGCCGATGTGGTCGTCCGGCGTCCCGACTATTCGGAGTTCTCGATGAGCGTCCCGACCGGGCCCGGGCTCGGCGTCGAACTCGACGAGGACAAGCTCGCGCACTACCGCCGCTCGAACTGAGCCGCGTCGCCCGACCGATTCCCTGACCGACCGATCCGCCAAGGAGACACAGATGCTTTTCCTCGTACGCATGGACGTTCGGCTGCCCGCCGACATGGCGCCCGAAGTGGCCGACGAGATCAAGGCCCGCGAAAAGGCCTATTCGCAGGACCTGCAGCGGCAAGGCAAGTGGCCGCATATCTGGCGCGTGGCCGGCGAGTACGCGAACTACAGCGTGTTCGACGTCGAATCGAACGACGAGTTGCACGCGCTGCTGTCGGGGCTGCCGCTGTTCCCGTACATGGAAATCAAGGCGACGCCGCTGGCTCGCCACCCTTCGTCGATTCGCTGAACCGGAGACACCATTGAAAAACCCGTTCCAGACCGCCGGCCGCGTTGCGGCCCCTGCCCGCCGAATGGCCTGCATCGCGCTCGCAGCGCTGGCCTTCGGGGCCGCGGCCAACGTGTCGGCGCAGCAGTACCCCGAGCGCCCGATCCGCTGGGTCGTCCCGTTCCCGCCCGGCGGCGCGATGGACAACATCGCGCGTACGCTCGGCGATTCGATGTCGGCTTCGCTCGGACAGCCCTTCGTCATCGAGAACCGGCCGGGCGCCGGCGGCAACATCGGCGCCGGCCTGGTCGCGCGCGCGAAGCCCGACGGCTACACGATCATGATCGTGGCCAACGGCATGGCCGTGAACCCGTCGCTGTACAAGACGATGAGCTACGACCCGATCGCCGATTTCGAGCCGATCTCGCTGCTCGCCGTCGTGCCGAACGTGCTGGTGACGAATCCGAAGCGCACCGGCGGGGTGAAGACGCTCGACGAAGTCATTGCAAAGGCCAAGGCAGAGCCGGGCAAGTACAGCTATGCGTCGGCGGGCGTCGGGACATCGATCCATCTGGCCGGTGAGCTGTTCCTGTCGATGACCGGGACCGACATGCTGCACGTGCCCTACAAGGGCAGCGGTCCGGCGGTTGCCGACATGCTCGGCGGCCAGGTCGACTACATGTTCGACAGCATCACGTCGGCCAAGCCGCACATCGACAGCGGCAAGCTGACGGCGATCGCGGTAACGACCGACAAACGCTCCGCCGCGCTGCCCGACGTCCCGACGGTCGCCGAAGCCGGGGTGCCCGGCTACGTGCTGACGCCGTGGTTCGCCACGTTCGCGCCTGCCGGTACGCCGAAGCCGATCATCGACAAGCTGAACGCCGCGATGCGCGAGTCGCTCGCGAAGCCGGAGGTCAAGGCGAGGCTCGATGCGATCGGCGCCGAACCGATCGGCGGCTCGCCGGACGAACTGCGCGACTACCTGGCGGCCGAAACGGCTGCCGGCAAGAAGCTGATCAGCGAGCGCGGCATCAGCATCGACTGAGCAACCGTGTTGCTCAGCCTCTGAGCAGGAACGGGCGGCATCGGCGATGCACCGTCGCCTCTGCCGGCCCCGGCCCCGGCCCCGGCCCCGGCCCCGGCCCCGGCCCCGGCCAAGCCGGTCAAGCCGGCGACGAGCGCATCCCGTAGACCTTGCCGTCGCGGAACAGCCATTCGGCGCGCAGCACCGGCTCGCTGCCGTCGGCCAGCGTGTAGCCAATCAGTTCGATCGTCTCGCCTTCGGCGAGAGGCTCCACGCTCCAGGCCTTCATCCGCGTCAGCGGGGCCAGTTCGATCTCCCAGACGCGGTCCTTGCGTTCCGGCAGGCGGGTCTTCTCGAGGATCGCCTTGCCGTCGATGCGTGATGTCTGTTCGGGCAGCGCGCGCGATTGCAGATCGGCCGGCAACGCGAGATCGGGCGCGAGTTCGAGCTCGAATTCGGCGTGCGGGTTGCGCCACTGCACCGATTTGACGCGCCCCCTCAGGTACAGCGGCCGGTCCGGATCGAAGCTGGACCACCCATGGTGCGCCTGTGCCGGCCTTGCCACGACGGCGCCGCCCAGCCCGATGGCAAACGATGATCCGAGCAGGCCGAGAACGCTGCGTCGCTGCATCTGAATCTCCCCGAATCTCGTCAATGGGCGCCGACCAAGTCGGTCGGCGGAGTGTCGTGGGCCTTTCATGCTCGGCGAACTGCGCCATTCTGGCCGATCGCGGGGCTTCGCGTCCGACGCAGCCGATTACGCGCGGCTTCCCGTCGGACGCCGGCAATCGCGCGGCTTGCGTCAGACGTAGGCGATCGCGCGGCCGCAGGCCAGCACGGCGAGCCACAGCAGCAGTGATCCGCCTGCCAGCAGGCGCCCCGGCACATCGACGCGGTCCAGCGACCCGCGTGCTTGGAACCAGACCGCGTTCGCACCGGCCACGAGGATCAGCAGCATCTTCAGCCGGAACGCGGGGTTGGGCAACAGGTCCGCGGGCTGAGTCGCAAACATCAGCAGCCCGCTCGCCGCGGCCAGCGCGAAACCTGCAATGGCCAGGGGCAGCGCGAGCCAGGCCAATGGGCGAACCGCGATCGCCGATCCGAGTCCGAGGAGCCGGGCTTCGAACAGCACGAGGTTGCCTACCAGCACGGCGATACCGGCGATGTGGACCGCCTCGAGCGCCGGAAAGGCCCACGGATGTGTCTGCAGTGCGGCGAACGGCGTCAGCGCTGCGGCGGCGGCGCTCATCTCCGGGGCTGCCGCCGAGGAAGCTGTCGACCCGCGTCGTCGGGCAGGCCGGCCGGCTCAGAGCGTGTGAATGAATCGGCCGTGGCCGAAAGACGCGTCAGGACGTGGATGGCGGACATGGGCGACTCGTTCACACGCCCTCATTCAGGCGACGCCGGCCGCATGCGCCTGCTGGTCGGCGTGATACGAGGAGCGCACCATCGCGCCGACGGCGGCGTGCGTGAAGCCCATCTCGTTGGCCCTGTCCTCGAACATCCGGAACACGTCGGGGTGCACGTAGCGGCCCACCGGCAGGTGCGCGTTCGACGGCGCCAGGTACTGGCCGATCGTCAGCATGTCGATGCCGTGCTCGCGCATGTCGCGCATGACCTCGAGGATCTCGTCGTCGGTCTCTCCGAGGCCGACCATCAGGCCCGACTTCGTCGGCACGCCGGGCACGCGGCGGCCGAACTCCTGCAGCAGCTTCAGCGAATGCGCGTAGTCGGCGCCCGGACGCGCTTCGCGGTAAAGGCGCGGCACCGTTTCGAGGTTGTGGTTCATCACGTCGGGCGGCGCGGTTTCGAGGATCTCGAGCGCGCGTTCGAGGCGACCGCGAAAGTCCGGAACCAGCACTTCGATCTTCGTGGCCGGCGACAGCTCGCGCACCTTGCGGATGCAGTCGACGTAATGCCGGGCGCCGCCATCGCGCAGGTCGTCGCGGTCGACGCTGGTGATCACCACG
Organism: uncultured Lautropia sp.; assembly: GCA_937858875.1. Classification (GTDB taxonomy): domain Bacteria; phylum Pseudomonadota; class Gammaproteobacteria; order Burkholderiales; family Burkholderiaceae_E; genus Zeimonas. The sequence goes on from CALLYQ010000141.1 coordinate 3,750, forward strand.
TAGGACAGGCGCAGCGCTGCGATCGTCCTGGCCAGGTTCTCCGGTTCGGCGATGTCGAGCGGATCGGGTCGTCCATGGCCGACGTCGCAGAACGGGCAGCGGCGCGTGCACTTGTCGCCCAT
>CALLYQ010000142.1 GCA_937858875.1 uncultured Lautropia sp.
CTGGATGTCGTTTCCAATGCCCGAGGCCGACCTGGCGCGCGCGCGCTCGAACGCCGAGCCGCGGCTTCGTCGCCTGGCGCTGTGGCTTCGTGGGCACGCGACCGTGAGGCTGCTGTATCGCTTCGTCGTGCCGCAGGCGGCGCGGGTATTCGTCCAGAGCGGGCGGATGGGCGAGGTCGTCGCCGGGCGCAGCGGGCGCAGCGGCGGCCTGGTCGCGATCCCGATGGGAGTCGACGAAGCGGAGATGGCCGCCGGCCAGCCGGCGCAGCGTGCACGCTGCGCCGGGGATCCGTTCCGGATCGTCTACCTCGGCTCGATGGACAGGATCCGGCGCATCGATTTCCTGCTCGAGGTCCTTCATGAGCTCATGCGGCGCGATCCGCAGCGCGGCTATCGCCTCGTGCTGATCGGTGGCGCCAGCACGCCGGAAGAATTCGAATGGCTCGGTCAGCGCGTGCAGGAATTTCAGCTGGCCGGGTTCGTCGAGCTGACCGGACCCTTGCCACGCGGCGACGCCTGGCGACTGGCTGGCGGGTGCGACCTCGGCGTTTCGGCGATTCCCAGGGGCGAGGTGTTCGACGTTTCCTCGCCGACAAAGACGCTCGAATACCTGGCGATCGGCCTGCCGGTCCTGGTCAACGACATTCCCGATCAGGCGCAGATCCTCGGCCGCGTCGGCGGGGCCGGCCTGTGCCGGCCGATGCAGGTCGACGGCTTCGCCGACGCAATCCTGCAGATCAGGGCCGACTATGCGAACTTTGCCGCTGCGGCGGCTGAATCGCGCGCGTGGCTGCAGGCCGCGCGTGGCTACGACGTGCTGGCCGGCCACGTGGCGGCGACGCTGCGCGAGGCCTTGCCGGCCGGTCGATGACGGTCGCGGGTCGCAGCCGGCGCTATACTTTCCCATCTCGGGATCGTCGATATAGCGGATGCCGGGTGCCGCGCGACTGAGCCCGCTGCGACCGACGTGTCGACTGCCAATGCCTGGGTGCCCGATGCCCACCGTTCTGCTGCTTGGTCCCGACCTGACCGCCGTAAGCGGTATCAGCACGCACCTGCGGCTGATCCTCGAGTCGCCGCTGCGCGCCGACTTCATCCTGCTGCATTTCCGGGTCGGTAGCGAAGGGCGCCGTGAATCGGCGCTGCAGAAGGCATGGCGTGCCCTGGCCTCGCCGTGGCAGTTGCTGGGCCTGTTGCTGCGCCGCCGGCCCGACGTCGTTCACATCAATACGGCGATGGATGCCAAGGCGTTCTGGCGCGATCTGGTTTACCTGGCCGTGGCGCGGACATGCGGGACGCGGATCATTCTGCAGGTGCACGGAGGCGCGCTGCCGCAGGAGTTCATGGCCGGATCGGCGCTGTTCGGCTGGCTGCTGCGACGAGTGCTCGAGGTTCCGGACCTGGTGCTGCTGCTCGGCAGCAGCGAATATCGAGCGTATCGCGCCTTCGCGCCGGGGTTGCGCGCGCGGGTCGTGGCCAATGCGATCGACACCGGGCCGTCGGCATTCGATTCCCTCGAGGGTTTCGACCAGCACGGCGACCTGAAGCTCGTCTTCATCGGGCGACTGGTCGCAGCCAAGGGCCTGTTCGAGGCGATCGATGCGATCGCGATGTTGCGCGATCAGGGCCTGCGCGTGGAGTTCGTGATCGCCGGATCGGGCGTCGACGAGTCGCGCCTGCGTTCGGAGGTGGCTGCGCGCGGGCTCGACGACCGGATCAGCTTCGCCGGAGCGGTCTTCGGGCCAGACAAGAAGCGGCTGCTGTCGAAGGCCCAGGTCCTGCTCTTTCCCTCTCACCGGGAAGGCCTGCCCTACGCGCTGCTCGAAGGCATGGCGGCGGGTGCACTTCCGGTCACTTGCCCGGTCGGTGCCATTCCCGACGTCGTCGTCGACGGGCAGCACGGCTTTCTCGTGCCGCCGCGCGATCCAGCCGCTCTGGCCAGTGCGATCCGCTGGATCGACCAGAATCGCTGCGCGGCTTCGGACATGGTGCGCGCGGCGAAGGATCGCGTGGCGAGCGCCTACTCGGTGCCGCGGTTGGTCGCCGATCTTCGCCTCGTTTACGGCACGTCCTGAGCGCCAAATGTGCGGCATCGCTGGCATCGTTTCGGCCAACACGGGGACCTGCGTGCGCGATGTGGCGCTCGCGATGGCTCGGGCGGTCGCGCACCGCGGTCCCGATGACGAAGGGGTGATGGACGCGGTTTGCGGCGACGGCCGCTATCGGGTCGCCCTTGCCCATCGCCGTCTGTCCATCATCGACCTGACTTCCGGCCACCAGCCGCTTGGCAACGAAGACGGGTCGGTGCAGATCGTCTTCAACGGAGAGATCTACAACTTCGAAGCGCTGCGCGAGCAGCTGCTGGCGCTCGGACACCGGATGTGCACACGATCGGATACCGAGGTCATCGTGCATGCGTACGAGCAGTGGGGGCTCGACTGCGTGGCGCGCTTGCGCGGCATGTTCGCATTCGCGATCTGGGATACGCAGCTGCAGCGCCTGTTCCTGGCGCGCGACCGCTTCGGCAAGAAGCCGTTGTTCATCGCATCTCCCGGCGCCGGGGAACTGCTGTTCGCCTCCGAGATCAAGGCCATCCTTGCGCATGGCCGGGTGTCGCCCGAAGTCGAGCCGTCTGCGATCCGCGATTACTTCTTCTACCGCTACGTGCCGGCGCCGGCCACGATGTTTCGCGGCATCCGAAAGCTGATGCCCGGTTCGGCGGCCGTCTGGCAGCGAGGCGAACTGCGGGAATGGCGGTATTACTCGCCGCCCGACGGGCGGCCGCCTCTGGCGGCTGCGCCCGCCGATGACATCGTGCAGGACTTTCTTTCGAAGCTCGACGAGGCGGTCGCGATACGGATGATCTCCGACGTGCCGTTCGGCGCCTTTCTGTCGGGCGGCATCGATTCGTCGGCCGTGGTTGCGCTGATGACGCGTCATTCGAGCCAGCCGGTCCGGACCTTCTCGGTCGGATTCTCCGACGCGCGCTACAGCGAGCTCGACTACGCACGTACGATCGCCACACATTTCGGGACGGATCACCACGAACTCGTCGTCTCGCAGAACGACCTGATCGAGCACCTGCCGGCGCTGGTCAGGTTTCGCGATGCGCCGGTCGCCGAGCCTTCCGACATTCCGGTCTATCTACTGTCCCGGGAGGCACGCAGGACGGTCAAGATGGTGCTGACCGGAGAAGGCGCCGACGAGTTCCTGGGCGGCTATCCGAAGCATGCCGCCGAGCGCTTCGCCGCCTGGTACCAGATGCTGCCGCGTGCGCTGCGCAGGGACGTCCTCGAATCGATGGCCAACGCGCTGCCGTTCAAGTACCGGCGGATCAAGACGGCGATGGCGACGCTCGGCGTGGAAGACAGGCAGTGGCGCATGGCCCGCTGGTTCGGCGCACTGACTCGCGAAGAGTCCGATGGCCTGCTGGTGCCCGAACTCGCGTCGATGCCTGCCGCACACAGCGGACGCGCCGCCGAAGCGGGCAGTGGCAGCGCGCTGCGTGGCATCCTGTATTTCGACCAGACGAGCTGGTTGCCCGACAACCTGCTCGAGCGCGGCGACCGGATGACGATGGCGGCATCGCTCGAAGCGCGGATGCCTTTCATGGACCATGAACTCGCCGCGTTCGTGTCCGGCTTGCCGGACCGCTGGCGCGTCCACGGCATGCAGCGCAAGTACATCCTGCGGCAGGCGATGCGCCGGCTGATTCCGCGCGCCATCCTGGAACGGCCCAAGGTCGGCTTTCGCGTGCCCGTGAGCGATTGGTTTCGCGGCCCGATGAGCGAGTATCTGCGCGATCACCTGTGCGCCGGCGACACCCGGATCCGCGACTTCGTCAGGCCGCAGGCGTTGCAGCGCGTTGTCGCCGAGCATGTCGATGGGCGGCAGAACCACGAGAAGCTGCTGTGGTCGATGCTGACTCTCGAGATCTGGCATCGGCAGTACCTGTGATGCGATCGACGGCGACCCGCATCGGCAAGCTGCGCTGGCTCGCCCGCAGGGTTCGCGCGATGGGGGCGGCCGAGATCCTCTGGAGATCGACGCAGCTGGGTCGTGCCCACCTCGAGCGCACGGGGCTCGGGCTGGCGCGCCCGCGCCCGCCCACCGGACGGTGCGCGCGATCCTGGGTGGCGCCGCTGCCGCGCGGATTCAACCCGCAGCCGTATTCCGCGGCTGCCGACATGATCCTGGCCGGCCGCTTCGATCTGTTCGCGATGCGCGGGGCGCCGCTCGGTTTCCCGCCGCGCTGGAACGTCGATCCGAAGACCGGCACTCAGGTGCCGCTGCGCTTCGGCAAGCTGATCGACTATCGCGACGAGTCCCTCTGCGGCGACATCAAGTACCTGTGGGAGCTCAACCGGCATCTGGAACTGGTCACCCTGGCGCAGGCCTGGCATCTGACCGGACAGCGCCGCTATGCCGACGCGTGCCGCGAACTGCTCGGTTCCTGGTTCGATCAATGCCCGTATCCGCTCGGCGCGAACTGGAGCAGCTCGCTCGAGCATGCCATCCGACTGGTGAACTGGGCGCT
>CALLYQ010000143.1 GCA_937858875.1 uncultured Lautropia sp.
GCGCGAACTGGAGCAGCTCGCTCGAGCATGCCATCCGACTGGTGAACTGGGCGCTCGCCTGGCACCTGCTGGGAGCGGAAGAATCGCCGCTGTTCGACGGTGCCGAGGGGCGCGCCTTCCGCGCCGACTGGCTGCGCTCGGTCCGCCAGCACTGCCACTTCATCGCCGGTTGGTTCTCCCGCTACTCTTCGGCCAACAACCACCTTCTCGGCGAGCAGGCGGGACTGCTCGTCGGCGCGCTGACCTGGCCGCTGTGGCCCGAGTCGTCGCGGTGGATCGAGCTGGCGCGCGCCCGGTTCGAGCGCGAGTGCGTCGCTCAGAACGCTCCCGACGGCGTGAACCGCGAGCAGGCAATCTGGTACCAGCACACGGTGATGGAGACGATGCTGATCGCTGCGCTGACCGCGCGTGCGAATGGCATCGAGTTCTCCGGCGCCTTCTGGCAGCGGCTGGAGCGCATGACCGAATACCTCGCCGCGCTGATGGATCGCAGCACCGAGGTGCCGATGCTCGGCGATTCCGACGATTCGGTGATCGTGCGCTGGGCGCAGCCTGCCCCGGCTGCGCCCTATCGATCCTTGCTTGCCAGTGGCGTGCTGCTTTTCGGCCGCGGCGACTGGAAGGAGCGTTCGTCCGGATTCGACGACCGGAATCGCTGGCTGTTCGGCGACCGCGGCTGCGAGGTCTATCGTGCGGTGCCGGCTTGCGGATCGGAATCGCGCAGGCGGGAGTTTCCGGACGGCGGCCGCTACATCCTCGGTACGCGCTTCGGGCGCCGCGACGAAGTGCTCGCGACGATCGACGCCGGACCCACCGGTTATCCGGAGATCGCCGCTCACGGCCATGCCGATGCGTTGGCGCTGACGCTCTCCGTCGCCGGGCACCAGTTTCTGATCGATCCCGGGACTTACGCCTACCACACCGAGCGCAAGTGGCGCGACTACTTCCGCTCGACCTTCGCGCACAACACCGCCTGCGTCGATGGGCTCGACCAGTCGGAAAGCGGCGGCAGCTTCCTGTGGCTGCGCAAGGCTCGGGCACGCTGCACGCGCTTCGTCGCGGACGGCGCCGCACAGTGCTTCGAGGGCGAGCATGACGGATATGCGCGGCTGGCCGATCCGGTCGTCCACCGGCGCCGGGTCGGTTTCGATTCGAGTCGCAACCGCTTCGAGATCGAAGACGAGTTCGACTGCGCGGGCAGCCATGCAGTGCAGATCTGCTGGCACTTCTGCGAGGGCTGCCGGATCGAGGAGACCGACGGACGCGTCGTGGCCCGTGCCGGTCCGGTCGAACTGCGGCTCTTCATGGAGCCCGCCGCGGCGCCGCCGCGGATCCTCTGTGGCAGCGAGGCCCCGCTGGCGGGCTGGATCTCGCGCGCCTTCGACCTGAAGACGCCGTGCCCGACAGTGGTCTGGGACCGCGCCGTGGCCGGGCCGACGCGTCTCGTCACCATCGTGGAACTGGAGCTTTCACCCCGCCTTGCCGGCGGTCACATTCCCGATCATGGAGCGTGCGTCGCATGAACGAAACCGGCGCGCGCCAGCGCGGCGTGCTGATCATCGTGGAGAACCTGCCCTTGCCCTTCGATCGGCGCGTTTGGCAGGAGGCCACGGCGCTGCACGCGGCGGGCTACGTGGTCAGCATCATCTGTCCGACCGGCGCCGGCTACGAGAAACGTTACGAGGAGATTGGCGGTATCGCCATCCATCGGCATCCGCTGCCTGTCGAAGCCGCCGGCGCGAGCGGCTACGTGCTCGAGTACGGCGCAGCAATGTTCTGGCAGTTCCGACTCGCGCTGCGCGTGCTGCGCGAGCGCGGCTTCGATGCGATCCATGCCTGCAATCCGCCTGACCTGATCTTCGTCGTCGGCGGCTTCTTCAAGCTGTTCGCCGGCAAGCGCTTCCTGTTCGACCATCACGACATCTGCCCCGAGCTTTACGAAGCCAAGTTCGGGCGGCGCGGTTTCCTGTACCGGCTGATGCTGCGCCTGGAGCGCTGGACCTTCCGGACCGCCGACGTTTCGATTGCGACGAACGAATCGTACCGCCGCGTGGCGATCCAGAGAGGGCGGATGCCGGCCGAGCGCGTGTTCGTCGTGCGCAGCGGACCGAACCTCGACCGGCTTCGGATCGTTGCGCCGAATCCCGCCCTCAGGAAGGGGCGGCGCTATCTCGTCGGCTACGTCGGCACGATGGGCAAGCAGGAGGGGATCGATCTGCTGCTGCAGTCGATGGCGCACATCGTGTTCGAACGCGGCCGCGACGATGTTCACCTGGGGCTGGTCGGTGGCGGCACCTCGCTGGAGGCACTTCGGCGCCAGGCCAGCGAGATGGGTCTGGCGGACTACGTGACCTTTACCGGGCGGGTCGGCGACGAGCTGCTGCTCGAGATGCTCAATACCGCCGATGTCTGCGTGAACCCCGACGTGGCGAACGAGATGAACGACAAGTCGACGATGAACAAGATCATGGAGTACATGGCGCTTGGCAAGCCGATCGTCCAGTTCGACTTGGCCGAAGGCAGGTTCTCGGCCCAGCGGGCTTCGCTCTATGCGAGAAAGAACGACCCTGTCGACATGGCAGACAAGGTCCTGGAGCTGCTCGATGATCCCGAGCGGCGCCGCGTCATGGGCCGGATCGGTCGCGAGCGCGTGACCAGGGAGCTCGAGTGGCGCTACGAGGTGCCCAAGCTGCTGGCGGCCTATCGCGCCTTGTTCGACGGTGTCCCCGCGGCTGCCGGCGATCCAGCCACGCGACGAAGCCGAGGATCATGAAACTGAACACCTGCTGGCTCGGCATCTGGACGATCGCGTTGTTGTAGAAGAACGAAGACGCGATCAACACGATCGCAACGAACGCACTCCTTGCCATCGCGCGATCGATGCCGTTGGCCGCGTGCCTCGAGAGCCGGTAGGCGCGGCCGGCTGCCAGCGCGAACGTGCCGGCGAACAGCAGCAGACCGATCACGCCGAGGTCCCAGAGGATGCTGGAGACCGCGACCAGGTCGATGTGGCGTCCGCCGTGCTGCTCGCTGACCCAGCCGCGCATGTCGAAGGAACTGAAGGAGCCGCCGATACCGTGCCCGAAGACGGTGGCGACGGGATCGACGCCGCCGTGGTGCTGCCACCAGTATTCCAGCGCCGTCTTGCGATTCAGGTCGGTCTTCGAGTGATAGCCGCTTTCCCCGAGGTTGTATTCGAAGATGATCTGCGCCCGGTCCATCGGCGACAGCGTGTCGTCGCCGGTCTGCTGCCAGACCAGGTAAGCCGACGAGAAGGCGACCAGCGCAGTGCCGATGACCGTGGCGGCGAGCAGGAAGGCGACCGGTTTGTCGAGTGCCCGGTCCAGATAGACAGCGAGCAGTGCGAGCGGCATCCAGACGAACAGGATGTTCGTCTCGCCCAGCACGAGCGGGAGTCCCGCCAGCACGATTCCGGCGCACAGGCGCTTGCCGTCGATGAGCCGCTCGCGGTAGATGCACAGCAGCGCAGCAATGCAGCAAACCTGCATCAAGGCCAGGATGCCGCTCGCGCCGGTACCGATCTGCGAGAGTTCGAGTGTGCCGACCACCGCGTCGATCGGCGTCCACGACAGGCTCGGGATCAGGATCAGGCGCTGGTAGAGCGCCATCAGGAACTGGATCAAGGCGATGGCCAGCAGCAACTGCGCCCAGCGGTGAACCGTGCGCGGCCGGATCGCGACGACCGCGAGCGCGAAGAACAGTCCCCAATACTGGAGGTACCGCTTGATGCCCTGGACCGCGTCGGGAACCGGCTGGTCGGCCCAGAGTGCGCTGGCCGCGGCATAGGCGAAGAAGCAGGCGCCCATCACCATGAAACCCGGAACCGGCCGGCGGCCGTCCGGGCGGCCGAGCCCGGCGTAGACGATTGCCGAACCGGTGAGAATCAGGCCGAGCACCGAGAAAAGCCAGGGCAGCCGCGCCAGCGCTTGCACGTGGTAGACCAGCGGGCCGGACAGCACCAGCACGCCCACGATGACCGCGGTGATCGTGGCGACCGGCATGCCGAGCAGCAGCAATCCCATGCCGGCGCCGACGGTCAGCGCGACCATCATCACGTTCCCGGTCGAAACGATCAGCCCGATGAATGCGGCCAGCACGACATAGGCCGCCACCAGGAGCCAGCCCACGTAGCGCTCGGGTCCCGGGATCGAATCCAGCCAGCGCAGCCTTTGCAGCATCGGATCGGGGACCTTCGTGCCGGCGGGGTGGGGCTCGTTTCAATAGGCGTTGAGCGTCGCGCCCAGCACCTGGACGCCGGAGTTCGCCAGCGTCGCCGACAGTTGCGCCATCTCGCGGCCGCGCGTCACGTCCTTGCGCGCCACCAGCAGCGCAGCGCCGGCGCGCTGCGCGACCACCTGCGCGTCGGAGGCGGCCTGCGCCGACGGCGTGTCGAGCAGGATCACGTTGAAGTGCGAGGACAGGTGATTGAGCAGGTTCCTGAAGACGGCGCGACCGAGGAGCTCCTGCGGGTTCGGCGGCAATGCGCCCGATGGCAGCAGCGACAGCTTCGGCAGGCCCGCCACGGTCCTGATCTCGTCGAGGCCGGCGCGACCGCTGAGCAGCGCCGACAGGCCCATGCGGTTGTCCAGGCCGAAGGTTTCGTGGAGCACCGGGTTGCGCATGTCCGCGTCGATCAGCAGCGTCGACTCGGCCAGCTGCGAGAACGCGACGGCCAGGTTCGCAGAGATGAAGCTCTTGCCGTCGCCGCGGTCGACGCTGGTGATCGCCAGCGCAGTCTTGCCCGGTGTGCCGTCGAACCAGCGCAGCATCAGCTGGCTGCGCAGCGCGCGGATCGATTCGGCGAAGGGGAGCGCCGGATTCAGTGCCGTGACGAGCCGCGCCGGCAACCGCGACTTGCTCAGCGCGGTCGGATAGCCGAATTGCAGGGCCAGTGCACCGTCGACCGTGCTGTGGGTGACGAAGCCGAGGCGGCACGCGATCTCGCCGAACCTGCCGCCGTTTTGCTGCTGTTCGTGCAGCACCTGTTCGACCTGGTCCACGGTCATGTGGCCGTCGGCGATCAGCAGCGCACCGATCGAGTCCGACGGCCGTTCGGCGACGGGCTCGAACACCGGAATGGAGACTGCGCGGAATTCGCTCGGTGCTGTCAACGAAGCATTCCTCCGGTTGCGGTGCGCGGATTTCAGTCGACGCCGATCTGCGGCAATACCGCCACGTTCGGGCCGGTTCCGCCGATCAGACGTTGCGGGCGGCGCGAGTCCGCATGCGAAAGAACGGCCAGGATCGGTACTCCGCTGACCTGCATCAGGTCCTCGGCATCGCGGATCGGCCGCTGAACCTTCTCCAGCGTGATTGCCGCGATCATTCCCAACATCAGCCCGAGCGCCGAGCCGACGACGATGTTCAGCAGCGGTTTCGGACGCGACGGGCCCGATGGGATCGAAGCCCCCGACAGGATGCTCACGTTGGACAGTCGCATCCGGGCTTCGAGGTCGGTCTGGGTCGAGCGCTGCGACATCAGCTCGAGACCTTGCTGGGCTTCGTCGACCTCGCGTTGCAGTGCGGCGAGGTGGTCGCGTTGCTGCTTCATCTCGAGGACTTCGGCCTTCTGGCGCTCGAGCGCGGCGCGCGTAAGTTCGACGCGCTGCTGGCCCAGCGCGGCAGCGGAGACGATGCTCGCGCGTACCCGGCCCAGTTCGCCATCGTAACGTTGCCGCAGGCTCGCCAGTTCGGACTGCAGTGCAAGCGTCTGTGGATGCCGCGCGCCCAGTCGCGACGATTGTTCGTCGAGGCGCGCCTGGGCGCGCGCGATCTCGGTCCTGATCGAAGCGAGCATCACGTTGCCGACCATCTCGGGCATCGTGTCGCGACCGGATTCGCGCATCGCATCCAGGCGCGACGCCGAGTCCAGCGCTTCCGCTTCGAGCCGCAGCAGTTGCGAGGACAGCTCCTGCAGCCGGGTGCTTTCGATGTCGTTGCGCTCTTCGCCGGTGATGATGCCGGTGCGTTGCTGGTATTCCCACAGGCGCTGGCGGGCCGCGGACAGCCGTGAGCGGTAGTCGTCGACCTGCGTCTCGAAGAGCAGGGCGTAGTTCCTTGCCGGTTCGGTCGTCAGGTCCAGCGTCGCGTTGACATAGGCCACTGCGAATCCGTTGGCGATCCGGGCGGCCAGCTCGGGATCGAGGTCTTCGTAGTACAGCTTGATCACCGCGGCCTCGCGCTCCGGCTCGACCGTGAGCCCGCTGGCCAGGCGCGCGCGGATCCATGCCTCCAGTTCGCCGGAGCCCTCGGTCTGATGCGCCCATTGCCTGATCAGCAGCGGATCCTGCGTCAGGCCCAGGTCGTCGATCACGCGTTTCGCGACCCGATGGCTCTCGATCAGCTCGACCTGCGAGGCCAGATAGCCGCGAATGGTGCCTTGCAGGTAGACGGAGCCGCCCAGCACCGGATCCTTCGACGGAATGTCGATCAGCATCACGGTCGAGGCCACGTATCGCTTCGGGGCCAACATGCTGCCGATCGCGGTGGCGGCGACGGTCACCAGCATGATGCCCAGGACCAGTCCCATCCGGCTGAGCAGGATTCGAAGCAAGCGCCCGGAGATCATGATCGCAACTCCATCGCGGCAGGCCGCAAGGCAGACAGATCGATGACCGCCGCTGCTGGCCGAATGGGGATTATTGCAGGTCGGCGGGCCTGCGGCGCCGTTTCGCCGCCTATACCTGACGGAACATCGGGCGCCCGGCAAGCTGGTTGACCAGCCTCTGCTCCGCCCGGTCCAGCGGGACCAGCAAGGCGAGCGCGGCAACGAAGGCGATCCCTCCGAGCACGGCGGCCACCGGCAACGACAGTTCCGGCAGCCGGAGCGCGACGAATACGGTCAGCGCGCAGATCGCGGTGGCGGCCGCGATGCCGGACCCGCCGGAAAAGGCCAGCGAATACCGATAGCCCCTGCGCTGCAGCATCCGCAATACGCTGGCCGTCAGCAGGACTTCTTCGAGGACCATGGCGATGGCCATCGAGGACGCACCCCAGCCGCCAAGGATCATCAGGTAGGTTGCCGGCAGCACGCAAAGGCACAGCAGGCTCGCCCGCAACCAGATGTCGGTCTCGCGCACGCAGTTCACGTAGAGCCCGAGCAGGCTGCGATGGCTGTGCGCGAACGACAGCAGCAACAGCATGATGATCAGCCAGTAGGCATGCTGCAGGTCCGCGCCCCCGATCGCCGCTGCCGCCTGCGGACCGGCGCCCAGCAGTATTCCGACCAGCGGCGCGACGGCGAGCAGACTCGACTTGGCGGCCAGCAGCATCCTGCGATTGAGTTTGTGGTGGTCGCCGTCGTTCGAGTAGGCGGCAACCAGCATCGGCCTGATGATCGACAGCAACAGTTCGCTGGGCAGGTATCGACGCACCTGCGCGGCGAGCCCGCGGGCGAACCCGAACAGCGCGGATGCTGCCGGACCGAGCAGGGCATTCGCGATGAGTTGAAGCGAGGGTGCGGCGTAGAGATTGGCCACCGCGTTGCCCGAGTAGTTGTATCCGGCCACGCCGACCAGCGCGCGCAGCGGTGGCGGTGCCCACTCCGGATCGCCGGCGAGCCTCGCGGACCTCCGTGCCGCAGACAGTGCAGTCGCCGCGGCGATCGCAGCGGCGACTGCCGCGGCGGCTGCTTCGATGTGGATCACGAACGGGAGATCGAACGGCATGCCGGTCGCGGCCGCATAGGCGAGCGGCGCCAGGAACACCAGATTGCGCGAGATCTGGACCGCCTGCGCACTCTTCTGTGCCAGCAGCGGCTCCAGCGCCAGCGTCACGAAGATCCGGTTCAGGCCGTCGAACAGGCACAGCAGAAGGAACGGTCCCACGACGACCAGCGCGGCGTCCAGCGCGAGCCGGTTCGTCCACCAACCGGACCACCGCCACAGCAGCACCAGCACGGCGAGCATCGGCAGCAGGTTGGCCAGCGCCATCCCGGCCAGCAGCCGGTACAGCTGCCGCGAGCTTGCCCTTTCCCGGTACTCGGGAACGAAGCGGATCGCGACCCACGGTATGCCGAGCGAACTGTAGAGCAGGATCAATTCGGTGGTGGCCAGCAGCGTCAGGTAGCGTCCGTAATCGGCGACCGGCAGCGATCTTGCGAGAAGCACGAAGATCGCGAACGAGGTCAGGGCGCTGATCGTGCGGCCGGCGGCGAAGCTCAGCAGGTTCGAGCGGAATCGCGCCAGCGAGTAGTAGTGCTCACCGGCGGGCGTCCGCTCAATAGGCATGCGGATCGTTCAGCATGTGCCTGATCGTGCGCACGATGATGATCAGGTCCAGCTTCAACGACCAGTTGCGCAGATAGTAGGTGTCGAGTTCGACCCTCCGAGCCATCTTCTCCAGCGTGTCGGTTTCGCCGCGGGCACCGTTGATCTGCGCCCATCCGGTAATGCCCGGCTTGACCTTGTGCCGACGCGTGTAGCCCCGGATCACCTGGCGATACATCGCGTCGTGCGCGAGCGCATGCGGACGCGGGCCGACGACGCTCATCGTGCCTTGCAGCACGTTGATGAACTGCGGCAGTTCGTCGAGCGAGCTGCGGCGCAGGAAACGTCCGATGGCCGTCACGCGTTCGTCGGATGCGGTGGCCTGGCGGATCTCGCTGCCGTCTTCGGTGACCCGCATGCTGCGGAACTTCCAGACCACGATCTCCTGGCCGTTCAGGCCGAGGCGGCGCTGCCGGAAGAAGACGGGCCCCGGCGAGCTCAGTTTGATGATGATCGCGAACATCAACGCGAAGGGCGCGCTGACGACGAGCGCGACCGAGGCGATGACGATGTCGCTCCAGCGCTTGAGCACGCCTTGCACGCCGTCGAACGGCGATTCGCAGACTGCCAGCACCGGGATGTCGCCGACCGCGTCGACCTTGGCCTGGATCATGTCGAACAGGAACAGGTTGGGAACGAAGTAGATCGAACAGGTCGTGTCGCGCAGATCGTTGAGCAGCGTCAGCAGGCGCTGTTGCGGAGCGATCGGCAAGGTGATGTAGAGCGTCGAGATACCGATTTCATGCACCTTGCTGGTCACCTCGGCCAGGCTTCCCGCGTAGACGATGGATCCGGCCTCGGGGAGTCGATCGGTGTGCCTGTCGTCGAAGAAGGCGATGACTCGACTGTCGTCGGAATGAGTGTTGATGATCCGTGCGAGCCGCGCACCGATCGAGTTCATGCCGACGATCGCGGCTTTTCGCTTGTGAACCGGGGCCAGCACCCGCGGCACGATCCTCGGCGACGCGATGTGAACGCCCATCAGAGCCAGCGGGGCGGCGGCGAGCCAGGCCGCGAGGGCTTGGGGTTCGAAGATCTGCAGCGCGTTCGACAGGTATCCCACGGCCAGCAGCAGGACGGCCGTTCGCAGCGCGCCGATGAAGATGTCTGCGGCCATCTGGATATCCCAGTTCCGAAAGCACAGGCGGCCCGGATAGACCAGCAGGAAGGTCAGCAGCAGCAGGATCAGGAACGGCCCGTCCAGCGGCTGGTCGAATGCCCAGAAGACCAACGCCAGGCATGACAGGATGACCAGCGGGTCGATCAGACGCTTGGCAAGGCTGAGCAGTGTCCGATGCCGCTTGGCAAAGAACGGCGCCGGCCCGTCCACATGCGGAAGGATCGATTCGTCGATGCGCATGGCGGCTGTCCAAGCAGCAGGCGGAGTCTCCTCGATGGCAGCCCGGGGCGGGTCGACGATCGTCGATCGTGCGCCCGGGGGTCGAGTCGTATTGCCCGATTATTGCCCGAGTGCGTCGCTATTTCTACAGTCGGGATGCCTTTTTTTTCGGGCAGCCGCCGAACCGTGGGTCGGGCCGCCGAGACGCTCTCCTCGAGCGTCGATAGCGTGCCTTCGCGGGCTCGGCACACTAGAATGCCTGGATATCGGGCTCGGGGAGCGTCTTTCGGATGCCAGGCAAGGCCGTTGAACCGGGGAGCCTCTGCAGGATCGGAATCGCGGGCGCGCTGGCCCTGGCCGCCGCTTCCGGCAGCAGCCAGGTCCTTTACCAGGAAGGACCGGCGTTGCCGGCTGCCGGCATCGACCCGTCGAACATCGAAACCCTCGGCCCGTTCTACCGGATCGGCCCGGCCCCCGGGTCCTCGCTGTCGGCTGTCGAGCCGCGTCCGCTGTCGTTGACCGTCAGGCAGGCATTCGAGTACCAGTCGAATCTGTTCGCCCTGCCGGATAGCGTACCGCCCGCATCTCGTGGCCTCGAGGGCAGCGACGTGATCAGCCGCACCAGTTTGCGGCTCGGCTACGACAATCTGATCGACGGGCAGGACGTCTCCCTGTGGGCTGAGCTCGGCCACAACGACTACCGCGACTTCGACGCGCTCGATCACTTCGCGTGGAGTCTGGGCGGCCGCTGGGCCTGGCAGGTCGGCCGGCAGTGGTACGGCACGCTGCGCGCGGGAACCCAGCGTTTCCTGAACGCGTTCGAGAACCAGTCGGTTCCGCTGCCGAACTTCGTCAGGCTGAACACGCTGGGGGCGAGCGCCGGATATCGCTTCGACCCGCGCTGGTCCGCTTATCTCGGAGTGGACCATCTTGCTCGCGACAATTCCGAGCAGGTTCTCGAGCAGAACGACCTGCGCGAAGACGGATACGAACTGGGCTTGCGCTTCCAGCCTCCGGAGTCCGCAACCGACGTTTCGGTGGTCGCTCGGTATGTGGACGGCGATTTTCCGAACCGCCAGCGATTCGATTCGGTCGGCGAGGCGCTGCCGGCGCCGGTCGACAACGCGTATTCCGACCGCAGCCTGCTGCTGCGAATGTCGCTGGCGCCGTCGGCCGCGAGCCGCCTGCTCGGCGAGGTCGGCTGGACCCGGCGCGGCTTCGACACCCTCGGCCAGCGCGATTTCAGCGGTGTCACCGGGGGCGTCGTCTGGCACTGGCAGCCGCTCGAAGCACTGGGCACGGAGTTCTATCTGCGCCGCAGCCTGGGACCCCACGACCTGGCCAGCTCCAACTTCGTCGACGCGGTGCAGACGGGGGTGCTTGTAAACTGGCGTCCCACCGGCAAGCTCCTGTTCAGTGCGCGCGCCGGCTGGGAAAAGAACGACTATGACGGCGATCCCGCCACTGCGGTCGGCGCGCAACCGCAACGCGAGGACCGCCAGCACAGCTACGGCGTGTCGATCTCATGGCAATTGCTGCGCTCGGCATTGCTGAGCGTCGATTACAGCCGTCTCGATCGGCGTTCGAACCGGGCTGCCTTCAGCTACGACGCAGATATCGTGTCCTTGATGCTTACGTTCCGTATCGATTGAGCTCGACAGCCGAGCGCTGGCAAGGGGGGGTTATGGACCGACGATCGACTGCACGCGGGCGTCTGCCGAGCGCGGTTCTGGCTGCCGTGCTCGGCCTTCTTGCATTGTGCGGCTGGACCGGAGCCTGGGCACAGGGCGGCGCGGCCGCGCCTGCGAGCGGCGACTACGTACTCGGGGCCGGAGACCTGATCAGGGTGTCGGTATTCCAGCAACCCGATCTTTCGCTGGATGCGAGAATTTCCGAGAGCGGAATGGTTTCGTATCCGCTGATCGGCAATGTCAGCTTGGGCGGACTGACCGGCACGCAAGCCGAAAAGGAGATCGCCGGGCGCCTCGCCAGCGGTCGCTTCCTGCAGAATCCGCAAGTCTCGGTCAACGTACTCGAATATCGGAGCCAGCAGGTTTCGGTGCTGGGGGCGGTGAATAAACCGGGCCGGTATCCACTGGAGCTGTCGGGCACGCGGCTCAGCGAGGTGCTCGCCCAGGCCGGCGGGATCGTGACCGGAGTCGGTAGCGAGACGGTGAACCTGCTCACGAGCCGCAACGGCCAGGCGGTCACGCTGCAGATCGATCTCGCCGACATCTTCGTCAACGGCGAAGTCGGCAAGGACGAGATCCTGCAGGCCGGCGATGCCATCTATGTGCATCGCGCGCCGGCTTACTACGTCTACGGTCAGGTCCAGCGACCCGGGATGTACGCGATCGAACGCGGGATGACGGTCGCGCAGGCCATTGCCAAGGCGGGCGGATTGACTGCGCGCGGCACCGAGCGCGGGCTCAAGCTCCAGCGCCGAAACGCCCGCGGCGAGATCGAGATCATCGAGGTGCAGCCTGGCGATCCATTGCTCTCCGACGATCTGCTGCAGGTCCGCGAGAGCCTCTTCTGACGAACGAGCACGATGTCGCCACGGTCCCTGCTGATCATTCTGGCAAGCGTCACGCTGACGGCGCTCGCGCAGCTGGCATTGAAGCTGTCGAGCGCGCGCCATGCCGGAGAGGTCGCTGGAGGCGGCGGCCTGCTGCGCAGCCTGGTCGAGCAGTTCATGAATCCGTGGACGATCGCCGGCCTGCTCGCATACGGCTTGAGTTTCGTGCTTTGGCTGCTGGCCCTGCGCGACGTTCCGCTGACGATCGCCTATCCGTTCATGGGGCTGACGCTGGTGCTGGTGGCCATCTTCGGCGTCGCGCTGCTCGGCGAGACGCTGGGTCCGGCCAGACTGTTCGGCATGTTGCTCATCTGCGCAGGGCTGGTGTTGCTGGCGCGCGGATAGGCGCCGGCGCCAGCAGCCGCGTTGGGCGCTGTCGTCAATCGGAACCGGTACGCCGGAACAAGGCCCAGAACAGATCTTCGGACGGATAGGGCAGCACTGCGCGATCGGGCAAGGCGCGCAGCATCAGCTTCAGGGGCGCCGAGGCCGGCCCGCGGCTCAGCTTGTGTCCGAGCAGCGATTTGACGTGGGCACCGGAGATGCGCTTGGCCGGGCGCCCGAAAGCCACCGGCTCGAGGCCGTGCTCGGCCAGCACTCGCACGAGGCTGCGGCGCGAGAACATGTGCAGCACGCTGGGCGGGCTGTACTCGTGCCAGCGGCGGCCCAGCAGGCGCGCCGTGCGGCTCGAACTGTCCCAGGTCTCGATCAACCAGTGGCCGCCGACGCGTGTCAGCCCGACCGCCTGGGCGAGTGCCTTGCGCAGATCGTGGAAATGCGCGATGACCTGGATCATCGTGACCAGGTCGAAGCCTTCGGAACCCGCAAGCTGCGGCCCGGGCTGCCGGGCGGATGCGACACCGCCCTCTGCGGGGTTTCGAATGGCGGTTTCGGCGCTGAACGCCTCC